>JBPCPI010000020.1:0-12901 GCA_050999295.1 Geodermatophilaceae bacterium
CCGGTGGGCGGCGAGCAGTTTCTGCTTCACCCCGCCGATCGGCAGGACCCGCCCGGTCAATGAGACCTCACCGGTCATCGCCACGTCCGCGCGCACGGGACGCCCCGACAGCAGTGAGGCCAGCGCGGTGGTCATCGTGACTCCGGCACTGGGCCCGTCCTTCGGGACGGCACCGGCGGGTACGTGCAGGTGGATGCCACGCTCGGACAGCGCGTCGACGTCGAGATCGAGATCCTTGCCGTGTGACCGCAGGTAGGACAGCGCGATCTGCGCCGACTCCCTCATGACGTCGCCGAACTGTCCGGTCAAAGTCAGGCCACTGGCCCCAGTCTCCTTGGCGGCCAACGAAGCTTCGATGAACAGGACATCGCCGCCTGCACCGGTGACGGCCAAACCGGTTGCCACGCCGGGGAATTCGGTCCGTGCGGCCGATTCCGGTGTGTGCTTGGGGCTGCCCAGGTAGCGCTTGAGTGTCGGCAGGTCGACCTCGACCGGCAGTAGGTCCTCGTCGAGGGCAACTGCGGCGGTCACCTTGCGCAGGACCCGAGCCAGACTTCGCTCGAGCTGCCGTACGCCGGCCTCGCGGGTGTACTCGCCGGCCAACTGGTGCAGTGCGGCGTCAGTGAACTGAACGTCGTCTGCAGTCAGACCCGCCAGCTCGATCTGCTTGGGCAGCAAGTGAACACCGGCGATCGTGACCTTCTCGTCCTCGGTGTAGCCGTCGAGGGAAACCAGCTCCATCCGGTCCAGCAACGGACTGGGGATGGTGTCCAGCACGTTCGCCGTTGCCAGGAAGACCACGTCGGACAGGTCCAGGTCGACTTCCAGGTAGTGGTCGCGGAAGGTGTGGTTCTGCGCGGGGTCGAGCACCTCGAGCAGGGCAGCCGTCGGGTCACCGCGGTAGTCCGATCCGACCTTGTCGATCTCGTCGAGCAGGACGACCGGGTTCATCGAGCCGGCTTCCTTGATGGCCCGCACGATGCGGCCGGGAAGCGCGCCGACGTATGTCCGCCGGTGGCCGCGGATCTCGGCCTCGTCGCGAATACCGCCGAGGGCGACGCGAACGAAGTTGCGGCCCATCGCCCGGGCGACGGACTCACCGAGGGAGGTCTTGCCGACGCCGGGCGGCCCGACGAGGGCCAGGACGGCTCCGCTGCGGCGCTCGCCCACGACGCCCAGGCCGCGGTCGGCCCGGCGACGCCGTACCGCGAGGTACTCGGTGATCCGGTCCTTCACCTCGTCCAGTCCGGAGTGGTCGGCGTCCAGCACCGCGCGCGCTCCGGCCACGTCGTACGAATCGTCCGTTGTTGTGTTCCACGGCAGTTCAAGGACGGTGTCCAGCCACGTGCGGATCCAGCCGACCTCGGGGGACTGCTCGGAGGTGCGCTCCAGCTTGTCCACCTCGGCCATGGCGGCCTTGCGCACATGCTCGGGCAGATCGGCGGCCTCCACCTTCGCGCGGTAGTCGGCCTCCTCGGTCGCGGGCTTGCCGTCCAGCTCGGCCAGTTCCTTGCGTACGGCGGCGAGTTGTTGGCGGAGGAGGAACTCGCGCTGCTGGCGGTCCATCCCGTCCTTGACGTCCTTGCGGATCGACTCGGCAACGTCCTGCTCGGCCAGTTCTTCGCGCGCCCACTCGACGAGCTTGTGCAGTCGGGTGTTGAGGTCGGCAGTTTCCAGCAGCCAGAGCTTCTGCTCGTCGCTGAGGTACGGGGCGTAACCGGCGAGGTCGGCCAGCGCCTCGGGGTCGGTCATCTGCTTGACCGAGTCGATGACCTGCCAGGCGCCGCGCTGTTGGAGGATCGTGGTCACCAGGCCGCGATAGTCGCGCGACAGGGCAGTGGTCTCGTCGTCGATGACTGGGCTGTCCTGCAGGTCGACATTGACCCACAGCGCGGTCCCGGGTCCGGTGGTGGCGGTCCCGATCCGTACCCGTCGCGTTGCTCGTACGACGGCCGCGGTGCCGCCGCCCGGGAGGCGACCGATCTGCTCGATGACACCGATGGTGCCGACCGCTGCGTACTTGCCGTCCAGGCGGGGGACCAGCACGACCCGTGCCTTGCCAGCGCTACCGCCGTCCATGCCGTCGTTCTGATCGGGTGCGGGTGGGTCGTCAGAATCCGGTGCCGTGGCCAGATCAAGGGCGGCATTGGCCGCCTCGATGGCCCCGCGGGCTTCGGAATCGCCGTCGCTACCGAGCGGGATCGGCACGACCATGCCGGGGAGGACCACCGCGTCATCGAGCGGCAGCAGGGGCAGAGCCAGTTGTCCGGCCATCGAGTTCACCTTTCAAGAAAATTGAGTCTGTATGGCTCAACCAAAAGGCTCTGCCTCGTGTTCCGGGGTGGTGTTCGCCCACAGCGATCGACCAGCCGTGAAAGACCGCGATACTGACCACATGGCTGCTCAAACGCCGTCACCGCCAGATCGGTAAGATCAACCGAGTACGAAGCACACTGAGGGCACATCAATCCCACGATTTGGGTGGTAACGATGTCCGTAGTTGGCATCCTCGTGATCGTCGCGTTCGTAGCACTGGTTGTGGGCTGGATGGTGCTGACCCACCGCAACCCCCTCTACCGGCGTGGCCAGAAGGTGAACCAGTACGGCAATCAGCGCACCGAGGATCCGGATTTCTTTCCAGGTCAGGGTGACGCCGGCGGTATGTGAGCGCCACCCACGGTGTGATCAGGACAAACCAACCCAGGATTGGGTGATGACGATGTCCCTAGTTGGCATCCTCGTAATCGTCGCGTTCGTAGCACTGGTGGTGGGCTGGTTGATGCTGGCCCAACGGAATCCGCCCTACCGACGCGGCCAGAGAGTGCCCCAGTACGGCTATCAGCGCACGGGGAATCCCGACTACTTGCCAGGCCAGAGTGGCGGCGGGGCGGCGTTCTAGCCCGTTGCTGCGACGGCGAGGCCGGACCGCAGCCCCCGGCGCGGACGGCTAGCTGCTCGATCACGCCGAGGATGCCTACGGGACCAGGACGATCTTGCCTCGGGTGTGCCGCTGCTCGAGTTCGGAGTAGGCGGCCTGCACGTCCTCGAGTGCGAATGTCGCTGCGATCGGGAGCTCTACGTCACCCGCGGCGATGAGTTCGGCGACTTCGGCCAGAACAGCCGCGCTCGATCCGTCGGTCATGCCCACGGTGAGCACGCCGTGCTGCGCCGCCGCGGCGTAATCGATGATCGTGTTGATCCGGGTTGGCGGGATACCCAGCGCGAGGGCGAGGTCGACGTACCCGCCGCCGTGAGTGTCGAGGAACGCGGATACCCCGTTCGGCGCGGCCGCTTTGACCCGCTCGGCAACCCCGTCTCCGTACGTCACCGGAAGGATTCCGTGGCCGCGCAGCCATTCGTGGTTGGTCTCGCTGGCCAGGCCGATGACCGTGGCTCCTGTTAGGCGAGCCAGCTGCACGGCCAGCGACCCGACCCCGCCGGCCGCGCCCGAGACAACGACCGTGTCGGCGGGGGTCAGATCGAGGGCGCGTACGGCTGCCCACGCCGTCGCACCGACCACGTGCAAGGCGCCGGCTTGCTCCCAGGACATGGCGGCTGGCTTACGAGTCAGGTTGCTGGCGTCGGTCGCGACCAATTCGGCATGACTGGCCCGCTCGTGGGTGAAGCCGAGGACCTCGTCGCCGACGGCCCAGGCGGTCACATCCGGTCCGAGCTCCGTCACGACACCGGCGAAGTCGGCGCCCTGCCCGGAGGGGAACGTCGAGGGCCAGCGCTCGGCGAAGACCCCGGTACGGATGGCCGCCTCGCCCGGGTTGATCCCGGCGGCACGCACGTCCACGACCACCTGACCGGAGCCGGCGACCGGCCGCGCCACCTCGCGGACGTCCAGAACGTCGATTCCGCCATAGCTGTCGTACTGCACTGCTCGGGGCACGAGACTCCTTGTCAACTGTTGAAGTCCCTCCAACAGACAGCCCGCGGACCTGAGGCATTCCCGACATCCTCAGATGAAGTTGATCAGGCTGATGTCGCCGGACGCGAAGTGCCCCTATTCCAGCCCAGGAACGGTGCAGTTCGCGTACCGCGACATCACGCCAGCGCGCTCGGGTTCGGCCGGCTGAGCTCCTCGCGGGCCACCGAACGGATGTGTACGGCGTCTGGGCCGTCGACGATTCGCAACGTACGGGCCATGGCGTAGAAGTAGGCAAGCGGGAAGTCGTTGCTCACCCCGCCGGCGCCATGCACCTCGATGGCCCGGTCGATCACGGCCAGCGCCATCCGGGGGATCGCGACCTTGATCGCCGAGATCTCCGTACGCGCACCTTTGGCCCCGTGCTTGTCGATCAGGTCCGCGGTCTTGAGTACGAGCAGGCGGGCCTGTTCGAGCTCGATCCGGGACAGCGCGATCTGCTCGCGTACGGTGCCCTGCTCCGACAGTTGCCGCCCGAAGGCCGTCCGCGACTTGGCTCGCTCGACCATCAGCGCGAGCGAGCGTTCGGCCATCCCGATAGCGCGCATGCAGTGGTGGATCCGGCCCGGGCCGAGCCGCGCCTGGGCCATCATGAATCCGTCGCCCTCACCGGAGAGGATGTTCTCGGCCGGCACTCGCGCGTCGTCGAAGATGATCTCGGAGTGCCCGTGCTGGTCCTGGTACCCGAACACCGGTAGGTGCCGGATGATGCTCATGCCGGGCGTGTTCCGCGGCACGAGAACCATCGACTGCTGGCGGTAGCTGTCGGCGTCAGGATCGGTCTTGCCCATCACGATGAAGATCTGGCAGCGCTCGTCGGCCGAGCCGCTGATCCACCACTTGCGGCCCTTGATGACGTACTCGTCGCCGTCTCGCCGGATCGAGGTCGAGATATTGCGCGCGTCGGAGGAGGCCACGGCGGGCTCGGTCATCGCGAACGCGGACCGGATCTCCCCGGCGAGCAGCGGCTCCAGCCAGCGTTGCTTCTGCTCCTGCGTGCCGAACAGGTGCAGGGTCTCCATGTTCCCGGTGTCCGGCGCGGCGCAGTTGATGGCCTCGGGCGCTAGTCGCGGCGACCATCCCGAGATCTCGGAGATCGAGGCGTACTCCAGGTTGGTCAGTCCGGACTCCGACGGCAGGAACAGGTTCCACAGGCCTCGTGAACGGGCCTCGGTCTTGAGTTCCTCGACCACCGGCGGATGCGCGTGCTCGTCGTTCTCGGCACGCCAGGAGTCGTAGACCTTTTCGGCCGGCAGCACGTGGGATCGCATGAAGCCCCACATCCGCTCGGAGTAGTCGCGGGCCTTGTCCGACAGTTCGAAGTCCATGCCCACGAACCTATCCCTGCGCCTAGATTGACGGGCATGACCAAGCCCTTCGCGTCGAGCACCGACCTGAGCGAGAAGACCGCCACGTTGGAGGAACTAGCCGAAGGGGTCTGGGCCTACACCTGCGAGGGGGACCCCAACGTCGGAGCGATCGCCGGCCGAGAGGCGCTGCTGTGTGTCGAGGCCAGGGCAACGCCGTACATGGCCGAGAAGTGGCTGGCCGACCTCCGTACTGTCACCGACCTGCCGGTAAGAGATCTCGTGCTTACCCACTACCACGCCGTACGAACTCTGGGCGCTGCCGCGTTCGGCGCCGAGCGGATCCTGAGCAGCCAGACGACCTTGGCCCTGATCCGCGAACGCGGCCAGCAGGACTGGGACAGCGAGGCCGGCCGGATGCCGCGGTTGTTCGCCGGAGCTGAGACGATTCCGGGACTGACCTATCCGACCGAGACGTTCACCGAGCGGCTGGCCATCAACCTGGGTGGCGGGCGGATGGCCGAATTGCTGCACCTCGGTCGCGGCCACACCGAGGGCGACATCGTGGTCTGGCTCCCGGAGGAGCGGATCTGCTTCGCCGGGGACCTTGTCGAGGGCGAGGCTGCGCTCTACACAGGTGATGCGATCCACGCCGACTGGATGAGCGCGACGCTGGACCGGGTCTCCGCACTGGACGCCGAGATCATGGTCGGTGGGCGCGGGCGGATCATGCGCGGCCGCGACGCGGTGCAGGCCGGGATCGCTCAGACCCGCCGCTTCCTCACCACGATGCGCGACCAGGTGGCTCCCGTCCAGAACTCGGGAGGCACGCTCAAGGAGGCCTTCACTGCGGCGCATGGGGCACTCGTTGCCGACTACGGTTCGTGGCCGATCTTCGAGCACTGCATGCCCTTCAACGTCTCCCGGCTCTGGGACGAGCTGTCCGGGATCGAGCGGCCGCGGATCTGGACCGCAGAACGGGACCGCCAGGTCTGGGACGAACTCCAGAACTGAGCCCCGGCGGTCGTCACGCAGCCGCCAGGGAGGGAGGTCAACGAGCGGATGAGCCAGTCGTACGACGTCGTCGTCTCGGGAGCCGGCCCGGTCGGAATCACGCTCGCGCTCCTGCTAGCCGATCGGGGCGTACGGGTGGGGATCCTGGAAGCCCGTGCGACTCCGGATCAGGAGGGATCCAAGGCGCTGTGCATGCAGCGCGAGACTCTGGAGATCTGGGACAGCATCGGGATCGGGCAGTCGGTGGCCGATCGAGGCACCGCCTGGTCGGTCGGGCGGACGTACTTCCAGGACACCGAACTCTTCTCGATCACCCTCCCGGGCAGCAGCGGCGAGCACTTCCCGCCGTTCGTCAACATCAGTCAGAGCGAGGTCGAGCAAGCCCTCGTCGAGCGCGCCGTGAGCCACGACCTCATCACGCTCCACTATGGACAGACAGTCGTCGAGCTGAAGCAGGACGACAGTTCGGTCACCTTGTGCGGCGCCGGCGTGGCCGGCCGCGCTGGCGTGGCCATCACCGGCTCGTACGCGGTAGCTGCCGACGGCGCGCGGTCTCAGGTCCGGAAGTCGCTCGGCATCGAGTTCCCGGGGCACAGTCACGCTGACCGGTTCCTGATCGCCGACATCCGCGCGGAGCTGCCGTTTCCGGCCGAGCGCAGGTTCTGGTTCGACCCGCCGTTCAACCCTGGCCGTACGGTGCTCATCCATCCGCAACCCGACGGAATCTGGCGGATCGACTGGCAAGTCCCGGGCGACTTCGACCTCGACGCGGAGCGGGACAACGGCCGGCTGGCGCAGCGGATCCGCCAGATCATCGGGTCCGTCGAATACGAGCCGGTCTGGCTGACCGTCTACCGATTCCACCAGCGCTGCGCCCAGAGTTGGCGCCGGGGACGGTTGTTCCTGGCCGGGGACGCCGCGCACCTGATGAGCCCGTTCGGTGCCCGCGGCCTGAACTCCGGTGTGGCCGATGCTGCGAACCTGGCCTGGAAGCTGGAACATGTGTTGTCCGGTACAGCCCCGGAATCGTTGCTGGACAGCTATAACGACGAACGGTTGGCCGCTGCCCAGGAGAACCTCTCGGTCACCGACGAGACCATGCGCTTTTTGACCCCACCCGCAGAGTTCCGCGCTGAACGCGATGCGATCCTGCTCGCGAGTACCACCGATCCGGTGGCACGGGCTGCGGTGAACTCCGGCCGCCTGGCCACCCCGATGGTCTACGAGGGCGGCTTGTTCCCGCCGCATCGACCGGGCGACCCGCGGTTGGTCGGCTCCGTCCTCGTTGACGCCCCGACCGAGGCCGGACCCCGACTTCGTCGGAAACTGGCCGACGCCGGGGGACGGTGGCTGGCGCTGACCGTCGGCGGGGAATCGCCTGAAGTCCCCGCCGAGCTGCTCGGGTTCGTCGACAACGGCGCGCCGCTGCGGATGGTCTACGCACCCGACGGCCGTACCCGAACCTGGCTGATCCGTCCGGACGGGTACGTCGCCGCATGCACCGAACCGACAGCCGAGGAGATCCAGGCGGCTTGGTCGGCCGGCATCGGTACAGCATCCGCACGGTGACTTGATCTCGTCCACGCCGCGAGACGGCCGTCTGAGCGCACCGGTAGTCGCGGTTCTCCGGCTGGTCGCGCCAGGCCGCACGTTCTCCGGAGAATGTCACTTCTGGGCGGCGCCAGACCGCACCTTTTCCGGAGGAAGTCGCATCCGGCTATTGGGTAGCGAACCGGCGCCTTCGGCGAGGCAGGTCACGCGGCCGGGCGGCCATAGACTGCGCGGTTGTGACTGACCCTGCGACGTTGGAGACAGCGCGTCCGCAGGAGCGTCTCGCCATCCCGTCCTGGGTACGGCACCCGGCAGTGCTGGCCATGGCCGGGTTCCTGCTGATCCGGGCCGTCGGCTGGCTGGCGCTGACCTGGTCCCCGGCACGGGACGGTCGGCCGCTCATCCAGGTGCTCGGGATCTGGGACGGCGGCTGGTACGTACGGATCGCGGAAGACGGGTACGCCGACCGCCTGGACCTCTCCGCGCCCATGACCGATCAGCTCACCGGGTCACTGGCGTTCTTCCCGGGCTATCCGATGCTCATCCGGATGGTCTCCGAGCTGACCGGGCTCGACTTCCAGGGGGCCGGAGTCGCGATCTCGCTGGTCGCGGGCGCGGTCGCGGCAGCCGGAATCGCCGTACTGGCCAGCGACTGGGCGGGCCAACGGGTCGGCGTGCTGGCCGCCCTGCTCTGGGCCGCAGCGCCCATGGCCGTCGTCGGCTCGATGGTCTACACGGAGGCCCTGTTCACGGCTCTGGCTGTCTGGACGTTCGTTGCGCTGCGCCGGCACTTGTGGTTGCTGGCCGGTGTTCTCGGCGCTGCTGCCGGCCTGACCCGGCCGACTGGCATCGCTGTCGGGATTGCGGTGGCGGCGTACGCGGGGTGGATCTGGTGGCACCGGACCTGGTGGAACGGTGGTCGCGCAGACCGAGAGCCGGGCTCGGCCAGATCGGGCGTCCTCCCGCTTGTCGCTGCCGGGCTGACCCTCGCGGGCACACCGGCGTTCTGGATCTGGGTGGCGACCCGCGCCGGACGCTGGGACGGGTGGTTCGCCGTACAGGATGCGTTCTGGGGCTCCCGCTTCGACGGAGGCGCCTCGCTGTTGACCCTGGCCGGAACCGTCATGCAGGGCACCATGCCACCGGGCGTCGTGCTGATGAGCCTGGCCACCCTGCTCTGCCTGCTCGCCGCGGTGGGCCTGCTGGTGCTGGCCGCACGGGGGCAGGTGTGGTGGCCGTTGTTGATCTACACCGCCATCTCACTCGTGATGGTGATCGGCTCGGCCGGTTACTTCAGCAGCAAGCTGCGCTTTCTCGTCCCGATCTTCGTGCTCGCCTTCCCCCTGGCGCGGTGGCTGGCCGGACGATCCCGGCCGATGCAAGCGATCGCCGTCCTGTCCGCGGTCGTGGCCAGCACAGTCGGCGGGACCTGGCTCCTGCTGTCCTGGCCGTACGCGATCTGAGTCTCAGAGTCGGCCGGTGAAGGTCTGGTTGTTCTGGCGCAGGCTCGGGTCCGTACCGAAGTAGGCGTGCTTGGACATGTCCGGGGAGTACGCACTGGCCGGTGGTGTTCGGCCCAGCCCCTCGGCCACGGCGCGGATGTGGTGCGGTCCGGCGCCGCAGCAGATCCCGAGGTAGCTCGCACCTAGATCGGTTGCTCGGCGAGTGAACTCCGAGATCTCGTATCGGTTGCAGGTGAACGGGTCCAGCGCGGTCGGGAACGGGATCCCGCCAGGCAGCAGCTTCTCACCGACCGGGTCACGCAGGGACTGCATGGTGGGCTCGTCCGGCGTGGTGCGGTACGGGACGGGAAGGGCGGCAACCGGTACGTCCACAACCGCGGTCACCTCGGCCAGCAGCGGAAGCATGGTGTCCGGCCCACGGGCGCAGTTCAGCCCGACGACATCGGCGCCGTTGTCGGCCAGCCTGCGGCAGACCTCGGCGACTGTGCCGCCGTCGCGCATGTCGGGCTCCTTGTGCGGGACGAGCATGATGACCGCTGGCAGGCCGGCAGCCTGGATCACTTCGAGGGCGATCTGGGCCTCGCCGGCCCAGCTGATCGTCTCGGCGATGATGAAGTCCGCGCCGGCCTCGACCGCCCAGCCGATCTGCTCGGTGAAGATCGAGCGAACCTGGTCGTGCGTGGCCGGATCGGCGGGGTCGTAGACATTGGTGTTGCAGACATTGCCGGCCAGCAGGGCGCCGTGCTTGCGGGCGACGATGCGGGCCAGCTCCAGGGCTTGGCGGTTCATCGGTTCGAGCAGATCCTCGGCCCCGATCAGCCGCAGCTTCTCCCGGTGGGCGTAGTAGGTGAAGGCTTCGACCACGTCGGAGCCGGCGTGCACGAACTCCTCGTGCAGAGCGCTGACCTGCTCCGGGTTGTCCAGCACCACCTTGGGTACGAATGCACCTGCCTGCAGGTAACCGCGTCGCTCGAGTTCGAAGAGGTACCCCTCGGCGCAGATCACCGGACCGGTGGCGAGCCGCTCGAGCAGGCCGGCCGGGACGGCCTGGGTGGACGGAACAGGCGGAATGGTCATATCAGCTATCAGCTCCACGGGAACGGGGCGTACGGGGAGGGCGCAGGGGCGGTGGGTGCAGGGACGGAGGGTGCAGGGACGTAGCGGGAACTCAGCAAGTTCGACGCCGGACGTGGTGCGTGGTGCTTGCCCGGTACGACGAGAACGTGCACACTGCGTCCGGCAGCGTTGCCCCTTGGGCAACACCGTTTCACGATGAATGGGGACCGTAACATGGCTCAGCCGACGCCCACAACGCGCGGAACTCGGGTGCCGGGGTCCGCCATGCCCAATCCTGCCGCACGCTTCATCTCGACCTCGGAACGGCCCATCGCAGCCGTCCAACGGGCCCTGGCCGTCCTCGATTGTCTGGCCGCCGCCCCCGGAGATCTCGGTACCAAAGAGATCGACCGACGGGTCGGCAGCAACGCCAGTTCGGTATCCCGGTTGTTGGCCACCCTGGCGCGCGAGGAGTACGTCCGCCGGATCCCGAGCACCGGTCGGTACCGACTCGGGTTGCGCCTGGTCGAGCTCGGACATTCCGCCCTTGGCAGGGTGGACCTACGCGAGGTGGCCCGGCCGCATCTGCTGGCCCTGACCTCCATCAGCGGCGAGACCGCGACGCTGTCGGTGCCGGGCGAGGCGACGCCGATGACCGTGGACTTCGTGCAGAGCCCGTCATCGGTGCGCAGCGTCGCCCAGTTGGGTCGACCGGCCGTGCCACATGCCACAGCCACCGGCAAGGTGTTCCTGGCCTATCGGGATCTCCTGCATAACCACCGCCCCGAGACCCCGGGCCTGAGGCCCGAGGACGCGGATCGGCCGCTGATGGCCTACACCCGGCGGACGATCACCGATCCCCGAGCCCTGGCCGAGGAGTTGGCCAGTGTGCGCGAACACGGGTTCGCCCAGGCGCTGGGAGAGCGCGAGACCGAACTGAACGGCATCGCCGTACCGGTCCTTGCTGCCGGGGGTGAACTCGTCGCGATTCTGGGCCTCCAGGGCCCGGCCAGCCGGTTCGATCTCGGTGCGATGGACACCGTGCTGGACCGGCTCCGGGAGCACGGCCAGCAGCTGGCCGCTCACGTGGCACCGCCGCACGGATAGCCGCGCTCGACCGTCCCGGGTCAGCGCCCTAGCGGCCGTACGGCCTGTCGGCGCCATCCGGTCGCAGCGCCGGGATGGCCGGTTGTAGCGTCCGCCCCATGCGCATCACGCTGGCCCAACTCGCTCCGACGCTGGGCGATGTCGCGACCAACCTCGCCCGGGCCGAACAGGTGCTCTCCGACGTAGCCGACGACGTCGATCTCGTGGTCTTTCCGGAGCTGTTCCTGACCGGCTACTCGATCGGGACGGTCGAGGATGACGTGTCGATTTATCCCGACGATTCGCGGTTGCGCAGGATGGCCAGAGCCGCCGGGGAGGCCGGCGTGCTGATGGGGTTCGTCGAGGCCGAACGACGGGGCCTATTCACCTACAACAGCGCCGCGTACTACCAGGACGGCGCTCTGGTCCACGTACACCGCAAGCTCTATCTCCCGACGTACTCGATCTTCGAGGAACGCAAACACTTCACTCCCGGGCCGTCGCTGCAGGCCTTTCAGACGCCCCAAGGGCACCGCGCGGCCATCCTGATCTGCAACGACGCCTGGCAGCCCCAGCTGGCCTTCCTCGCCACTCAGGACGGGGCACACATCCTGTACGTGCCCACAGCCAGTGCGCAGAGCACTTTTCCAGAGCACTACGACTCGCACACCTACTGGATGGACATCACCCGGTTCTACGCCCGGATGTTCCAGGTGTACGTCGTCTTCGTGAACCGGGTCGGCAGTGAGGGCGAACTGCACTTCTGGGGCGGCTCGCATGTCGTCGACCCATGGGGCGAGCTGGTGGCTCAGGCCAAGCAGGACACCGAGGAGGTGCTGACCGTCGACATCGACATGGCTCAGGTCGCCCGACGGCGCCGCGCGATTCCGCTGGTCAAAGAGGCCAGGCTTGGCCTCATCCGCCGGGAGGTCGACCGGCTCCTGCGCGAGGACGGCGATCTCTGACCGTCGGCTATGCGCCCGTGGCACCACCGGCGTGGCCGGGGAAGTAGTCCGGATTCTCGGTCTGCTGATGCCGGTAGTCGGCGCTGATCCGGCGCTTCGATGGCGGCTCACGGTAGGCCATCACCAGCCAGCCGACGACAAGTGCGATGACCACCGCAATGAGGAGAGCCAATCCGAAGGACATCGAGCCACCCACCCTCTGGTTGCCTAGTGGCCCGAGTTTGAAGTCTTTTGACGATTGGCTTTGGTCAGGATCTGGTCGGCGGTTTTGGTCCAGACGAAGGGGTGTGCTCGGTCGTTCCAGCCGTCGATGAATGCGCGGATCTTGGCGGTGAGTTCGGGCACGGAGTGGAAGGTGCCGCGGTGGATGGCTTGGCGTTCGATGATCCCGAACCAGACCTCGACCAGGTTCATCCAGGACGCTGAGGTCGGGGTGAAGTGCACGTGGATGCGCGGGTTGGCTTCGAGCCAGTCTCGGATCTCGACGCGCTTGTGCGCGGCGTAGTTGTCCATCACCAGGTGCAACTC
>JBPCPI010000148.1:0-24076 GCA_050999295.1 Geodermatophilaceae bacterium
CGATGATCTGGCTGACCTGGCGCCAGTTCCGCGCTCAGGCCGTCACGGTGTACGCCGCAGTCGCCGCCTTCGCAGTCATCCGTGCGATCACCGGTCCGCGGCTGCTCGAGCTCTCCCGGGCCAAGCCGAGCACCGTGTTCGACCAGCTCACCACAACCGACCGGTATCTCTACAACGACGGCCTGGTCATGCTTGGAGTCGCACCTGCAGTCGTCGGCGCCTTTTGGG
Organism: Geodermatophilaceae bacterium; assembly: GCA_050999295.1. GTDB lineage: Bacteria > Actinomycetota > Actinomycetes > Mycobacteriales > Geodermatophilaceae > JACCQS01. Next base: position 229 of record JBPCPI010000148.1, read on the forward strand.
GCGCGCCGATGGTCGCCGGTGAGCTGGAGGCCGGCACGCACCGCCTCGCGTGGTGGTGTATCAGCCCGCCGACCGCTTCTGGGCCCTTCAGTGGTCCGAAACTGCGCTGTTCTTCGGGCTTGCCGGCCTGCTGGCCTGGTTCTGCTTCTGGTGGACCCGCCGCCGGTTGACCTGATCGACAGCTGCCGGTGGCGAGGCGCTGGCGGCCGCGTTCGGCTGCCGTCACTCCGCAACGGCGGACGGAGGGGTCGCGACTACGGCGCCCGCACGATCAGCTTGACCGCGCCGTTGGTGTAGCTGACCTCGTAGTGGCGGCCGTTGGGCAGCGTCTGTCCGGTGACCCGGGTGAACGCTCCGTCCCAGCGCACCGACGAGACGATGGTGTACGTCGTACCGACGGCTGGTGTGAATCCGGCCGCGGTCGTTATTGCGAGCGTTCCCGTGTATGAGGAGGCGCCGTTGACGAGCAGCCGGTTGGCGGGGCCGGAGGCCTGGATGCCAATGGCCAGCGAACTGCCGGCTACGGGCAGGTAGCCGCCGCTGATGATGAGTTCACCGACGGGCCGCACTGTTCCGGCGCCGCCGAAGCTGTAGATGCGACCGTCCCCGGCCAGGGTGCCGCCGTCGAACGAGATCGATTCCGGGCCGTTGGTGCTCACCAGGGCACCGTCGCCGAGAAGGTTGGTGGTCCCCGCGGTCTGCCGGTAGCTGGGTGCCTCCATCTGGTGCATGCTCACGGTAAGGGTGCCGGAGTTGACCAGGGGAACCTCGAAATCGAGGCCTTTGCCCAGCGTGAGCGTGCCGGTGTTCGACGCCAGCCTGGCCAGGGGATTCCCGTCGCTGGGGTTGACGAGCTTGCCCACGAGGCCGATGACCACGATCCCGGCGTTCGTGGTGATGTTCGCCGGGATCTGGATCGTCCCTCCGGTCGCGATCAGCGTGCCGCCGGTCAGCCGCCCTGTGACCAGGTTGGCGAACGTCTTGATGTTGACCCGCCCCCTGGTCTGTTCGATGGTCCCCTGGTTGTTCACCACCGGGTCGATCTGGTATTTCGAGGTGGTCGACGCCTGGTTCAGGGTGAAGGTCGCGCCGTTGTCGTTGACGAAGGACGTTCCGGCGCTTCCGTCGCTCGTCATGGAGCCCGAGCCGCTGGTCTGAACTCTGAAGACGGCGGCGTTCTCCAGCACCGCACCCGACCTCAGGTTGAAGGTCGTGTCCTTGCCGATGTGGGTCAGGGTGCCGCGGTTGATCAGTCGGGAGCCGTTGCTGGCGGTGAAGGTTTCGAGCGTCGCGGTACCGCCCGGGGGGATGGTGAGGGTGCCACCGGCGTCGAGGGTCGCCGTCCCGCCACCTGTCAGGGACCGAATGCTCGGCGTGCCCGTGATGCTGCCGCTGCGCATCTCGAGAGCCGCGAGGCTGCTGCCTGGAGCGCCATTGAGGATGCCGCCCGCCAGCACGAGCAGACCGGCGCCGCGCATGGTGTCCGCTCCCACTCGAAGCGTGCCGTCCGGTCCGATGAGCAGCTGGCTGCCGCTGCCGACGGTGTACGTGCCGTCCGTGGTGGAGACGGGGTGCACCATCAGGGTGCCGGCCGACACCGAGACGTTGCCGTGGTTCTCCAACTGGACCCCGAGGTCATAGGCGTCGGCCGCCGGCTGATTGATCACGATCTCGGCCGCCACGTCGTTCACGAGCCTGGAACCAGGGGAGCCGTCGGAGGCTATGCGGTGACCGCAGCTGCTGGACGCGTTGATCCGCCCCGAGTTCTGCAGGACCGCACCGCCGTACAGGTAGATGTAGTCGTAGCACTCGGTGTGGCTCAGCACGCCCTGCACGATCAGGCGGCGGCCGTTGCTGAGGACCAGGCCGTTCGTCGACACGTTCGTGCCGGGCGCCAGCGTCGTCGTACCCGCCCCGTCGAGGATGGCGCCGTTCGTCAGAGACGGCGTGCCAGTCAGCAGGAGGTCGGCGCTGCCGCCCACCGTGCCTCCGGATCGGATCTGCAGGTTGTTGATGGTTGAGTCGAAAGCGTTGCCGGGGGTCCCGACGACCAGGAAGCCGCCGTCGATGGTCAGGCTCGGGCGGGCGGTGCCGACTGCGGCGAAGTTGAGCCCGGCGACCTTTCGACTGAGGGAGGCGTACGTGACGTCGAAACGGGTGGGGGAGCTGGCCAGGCAGACGAAGTCGGTAGTCAGCGGCACCCGTCCCGCCGTCTGGCCGTTGGCGTTGGTCGACCAGTTCGTGGTCGTGGTCCAGTTGGTGCTTGTTGCCCCAGTCCAGTACAGCGTGCATGCGGCGGCAGCCGCCGATTCGACTGCCGGGGTCAACAGGCCGAACGCCATGGCGGCGACGGCGCCGAGCGGAACGAGTCGTCGGAGGGACCGGGAGGTCCTGGAGTGGTGAGCTGACATGGCTGTCCTCTGCTAAGTCGCATGGCAAGCGTCCCGAATTCGCGCACATCAACGACACGCCGTCTCTTTACTCTTGGTAACTATACTCTTACGCCGAGTAATCAGCACTCGGTTCATCCCCGGGAGCGCGTTGCCGCCCTGCCGCTGTCCCCGCTCCGCCCCATGAGGACGTGACCGGCGCTCCCACCGACGTCGCGGTGAGCGACGGGGAGGCGGCCGGTCAGGCCTCCAGCTCCCGGATCAGCGCGTCACTGATCGCGCCGTCGCAGACCCGGTCGTAGAAGCTGTAGCCCGGCATCGGATTGGCCTCCAGGCACCAGTAGGTGCCCTCTGCGTCGACTTTGAAGTCCCAGCCGACGAACGACAGGCCTTGTGCGGCGGTCTTAACCACCAGCAGGTCCGCCGAGATCCTCCGGGATGTCGATGACTGCGCGCTCAGCCTTCCGGTCGGACCGGTAGTCGATGGCCGCGCTCGCGAAGCGGCAGGAGATGACCTGACGGCCCACAACGTGCACCCGTACGTCGGCCCCTTCGACCAGGCGTTGCACCAGTACAGGTCCCTCACTGTCGGCGAGACGATCGAGGGACCCGACGTCGATCTCACGGGTCGTCGCTCGGGTGCCGCACACCGGCTTGACGACGGCGCGGCCGGCGGCGACGAACTCGTGCACGCGCCGCGTATCGCTGGACATCAGGCTCGGTGGGACGAGTAGCCCGTTGCCGCTCAACCAGGCGTAGTGCGCCGGCTTGTAGCTGTTGAGCTGATGGCTGTTCGGCCGATTGACGATGTGCACCTCCGTCTCGTCCATCCACGCGCCGAAACCGTCCATGAGGCCGCGCCAGCGGGCGGCTTCGGCGGGCGTGCGCCCCAGGTAGATCGGCCGGATGTAGAGCCCGCTCAGCTCGCCCGGCAGGACCACCTCGGCCCCCGTCATGTAGTCCGTCGGTTGGGGCGGGGCCGACAGGCACCAGTCGCCGTACGCAGCCGTGTCGAGTAGGTCGATCACTGCAAACGGGACGCCGCGCACGACGCACCGAGTCGCGAAATGCACCATCACCGGGTCCGCCTTGGTGCCGGCGATCCCGATCACCGGACAGCTTCGGCGGGGGTCCGGGCCGACATCTGCGCGGATACCCAGGCCGCAATCGCTGCCGCGACCTCCCCGACGCCTCCGCCACAGTTGAAATCTGAGATCCAGCAGTCGATCCGGGCCAGGGTCGCGGCTGCTTCGGTGTCGTCGATCAACCACCAGACGATGGCCAGGTCGAGCTCGAAGAAGGAGGCGATGCGCACGCTGGCGTCGGTGGTGGCGGGCGGGCTCGTGGTCGCGGTGCTCGTCCGGGTTCCGATGACGGACACCTTCACAAGACGAGCGTGCGGTACGGCGGCGCGGCTCCGGAACGGTCCGACAGGATCCGTTCCGCAGCCATAAGAGCTACCCCCCGTGGAGTAGTCGTACAACTCGTGGCGGTTCGTGCCGTCGAGGTCGTCCGGCAGGGTGGCGGTGAAGCCTTCCGGTCGGACACCGTCGGCCAGGCCCGGGATCTGTCGCGCCCTTCGTACGGCGATGGCCGAACTCGGTGGGAAGCGCCCGCAGGCGCTGACCGACGAAGGCCGGTTGAGCACCGGAGATCGGGTGAGCAGCGCTATCGATCGTGCCGCCGCGTGGTTCTCTGCGGCCAGAAACTGCTCGTCCGGTGAGCCGACCCCGGCCGAGTCCGCTGGGGAGAGCCACAGCAACGGGCGATCGGGGTCGAGACAGTGCTGATCGCCTACCGACTGCGCGATGGTGACATCGGCGACCAGCTCGCGATGCGTCGCCATCAGCAGCTCGAATTCCGAGGCCTGAAAGGCCAACGCCAAGGCACGGGCGAATCCGGCCTGGCGGGCCTCGTGGTTGAGCAACGCCACGACCTCGGTCATGGCAGGGTCACATCAGCGGCGGGCTCGGCCGTGCTTGCCCTGCGAGCTGGGCCGGTTGGCCGGCATCCTGGTCGGCAAAGGGCTTCTCGATCTCGAACTCCTTCTCACCTTGCTCCTTGTCGCCGACCTCCTTCTCACCCCGTTCCTTCACGCCGACCTCCTTGGCGTCCTTCTCGCCGTCCTTCTCTCCGACGTCCTTGATCTCTTTCTCGCCCTCCTTCTCCTTCTCGTCCTTCTCGCCGTCTTTCTCGCCGACGTCCTTGATCTCCTTGTCGCCGTCTTTCTCGTCCTTGAATTCCTTCTCCCCCTCGTCCTTGACGTCCTTGACCTCCTTCTCGTCCTTGTCGCCCACCTCTTTTCCGTCCTTCACGTCGTCTTTCTCGTCGTCTTTCTCGCCGTCTTTCTCGCCGTCCTTGTCATCCTTCTCGTCCTTGTGCTGTTCCTTGAACTCCTTGACCTCCTTGGGATCCTCTTCTGGCTTCAGCAGCTCGGGCTCGGGTTTGTCCGACCGATCGGACGCGCTGAACTTCGCCGCACCGACGTCGGCCTTGTCGCGCAGAGACTCATCCGGGGCGTCCTCGAGGCGGGCCTGCAGCCGCCCGATCACGTCGAGCCTGTCCTCCGGTGGGATGTACGGGTCAGACATTGCAACCTCTCAGGGAATGGTGGGGGACTACCAGTACAGAACGAGTTCGTCGTCTACTACGAGGCCGTGACCTTGCAGGGTGATCCGGATGTCGTCTGGCGCAACCGTGGGCGTGGGACCGATCTGGTGCAACACATGCCCGCTGTGTACCAGCGCCGTACCCACGTGGTATTCGATCGCCCGCGGGCCGACGGTCCGGGCAACGTCCAGGCGCGGTACGTCATCGGGAAAGGCGAACCCCGGCCACACGAGCAGTGAGGATCCACCAGCAGGCAACCGGATCGGCAGAGTGAACGACATCGTGCCGGTGGCATGTGTGTATTCCGGACGGGTCAGCAGCCGTTGATACTGCAGATCGAAATGAATGGAGGAGCTGGCAGTGCGAGGGATACCTGAACTGGTCCAGACGTGAAATCCAGGCAACGCCAGATCATCGGCATACCGCACCGACATTCCAAGCGCCTCCTCCAAACCGGCTGACAATGTCGTCAGCACGCTGCCGAACCGCTCCCGCAGCACCGTATTCGTCTGCACGGCGCATAAGTGGTACGACGCCTGCGGATCGACGGCTTGTGCCAGGTCCATGTAGGCGTTCACGCCCAGGGTGAAGAAGGCGCTATTGGGCGAGCGCGTCCGCCATGCGTCACGCAGGTCGAGAACGGTATCTGCGACCCGGTCGCACTCGTCGGCGCTGAGTAGCTCCAGGGCGCCCAAGGTGTCGATGTCCGCGACACGACGAAGCATCTCTGTCCCCTTGCCGGCATCGACCCGGTGCAGCGTCCGACGGATCTTCGCAGAGTCCGATGGGCCGCGGAAGGGCCCTGAACGCCGGCTACGCGCGCATTGGACCGTGCTGATCATGACTCGACCTGCGAGGTCAGGTTCAGGGAAAGTCGAACACCCAGGTCTTGTGACGAACAGCGGTTCGGCCAGGATGCCCGCATGACCGAAGTCGCGGGTCTCCCGCCTGGCATGACCGTGGAACTGTCTCGAGCGACGGTTCTGCCCGGCAAGTCGGATGAAGCCGACCGGTGGATGTCGATGTTGCGAGTGCGACATGCCGAGTGTGTGGCCACCCTCGATCGGGAGCGGATGGCCGTCGAGGCGGTCTTCCGGTCCCGAGCGGACGACGGTACGGAGTACCTCTGGTGGTTCAGCCTCCGTGGATGCGACGGGGCGACACTGGATAGCAGTCCATTCGCGATCGACGCCGACCACGAGGCGCAGGCCCGCCGTACGAAGGAGCCAGGTTGGCTCGAGGCCGAGCCGCAGGTGGTCTTTCTGCCGCCACCGGTCAGGGCGGCCGTCGAGACTTGGGCAGTTCGCGAACATCCATGACCGCTACGTAGGCCCGGTCGCGTACCGTCCCTTGCGGTAACGGTGGACGCCGGCGTAGCGGGAAGAATCGGGTGAGGGATTCGGCGATTCCCCGGATCAGGGGGATACTGGGGTCGATTTTCCGACTATTGGATGGGCGGCTCGCATGGTGGGAGCTGCTGGCATGTCGTCGCGTCCGCCGACCGGTTCGATCCGGCAGTGGATAGAGCCGATGTCCGACGAGGCCGACCCGGGCGAAGACTTCATCGCGGTCGCCGTCGCCGCTGAAGCGCTCGCCGAAGCCGAACTGGCGGCGCAGGCCGCCCTCGCGACCCAAGCCGCCGTCATGGCCGCCGCGCGCACCGTCGCCGAGGCAGCGGCGAGGACGGCTCGAGATGTTGCCGCCGCGGTCGCCGCCAAAGCGGCGGTAGTCGCTGCGGCCGCAGCCGCCTCAGCGAGGGCACGGCGCACCGAGCTCAGGTTGACGCACGAGGTCCTGCATGACGGTCTCACCGGCCTGGCGGACAAGCGGCTTCTCGTGGACCGACTGACCCAGGCACTGGCCCGCGCGAATCGAGCCGGAACGTTCGTTGCCGTGCTCTTCATCGACATCGACCACTTCAAGGCGGTCAACGACAGCTTCGGTCACGCTGCCGGAGATCGCGTTCTGGTCGGGGTCGCGAGGCGACTGGAGGCGTGCCTGCGCGACACCGACACGTGCGCTCGGGTCGGCGGAGACGAGTTCGTCGTCATATGCGAGGACTTCGCCGATCCGTCGGACGTCCCGCGCGCTGGGGGCGTGCTCAAGACCGCGTTGGCCGCGGGGGTGTCCGTCGGCGACGAGACCGTGCCCGTCCATGTGAGCATCGGCATCGCGATCAGTTCACCCGGGTCGCTGCCGCTGGATCTCCTCAACGCGGCGGATATCGCGATGTACCGGGCCAAGGAAGACCGGGGGGCTCACGCCCGCCTGAACGCCGTCTCCTAGCCCGTCGTCGCCACGCGCTTGGAGCGCCAGCAGTCAACTGCGCTGACGGGCGAGTGAACGATGGGGCTGCTCGGACAGCTCCTCTCGTGCAGACGGACCTAGGACCTGTGCAGGTAGATGTCGGAGCATTGGCCGGGAACGGTGAAGGACGGCCCGCTGACGAAGGCGCACGTGTTCGTGTCGCCGGCGACCAGGTTGGTGGCGATGCAGTCGAATGCGACCTGCTGACCGTCGGCGCTCAGAGCCGGGTTGAAGCTGTCGCCGCCGGCGGCTTGCTTTCCGGCGCTGGTCACGTGGACCCTCGTGGTGACGTCGAGCAACCGGTCGCGGACGAAGACATCGAAGATCCCGTTGGTGTCTCCCGGGACGAGCTGGAGTCGAACGAGCCGAACGCGACTTGGCCCCGTTGGCCTGGCGGCCGCTACTGCTGATGCTGACCCGCTCTAGCCCAGCGCCGGCCCGATCGCGCACAAACACGTCGTTCAGCAGGTTCGTGTCAGCCGGCACCAGATTCGTCGCCACCGAGTCGAATGCCACCACCGTGCCCCGCGCGCTCACCGCCGGCCGGCTTGACCGCTCGCATCATTCGGCTCGCCCAGCGGGGAGATGCTGGTGTATTCGACTTGGTGGGCGGCCGCGCTCGGCGTTCGTGGGATGGAACCATCGCTACAGCCAACCCTTTCTCTTGAAGGTGACGTAGAGGCTGCCGGACAGCGCCACGATCAGCACCGACGACGTGATGACACCTGACTCACGACTGAAGCCGGGATAGGGCAGGTTCTGGCCGTAGAAGCCGGTGATCGCCGTGGGAACGGCGATGATCGCCGCCCAGCTGGTCACCTTCTTGGTGATGACGTTGAGCCGGTTGCCTTGGATCGTGACGTTCGTCTCCAAGATGGTGGTGACGAGGTCACGAAGGCTTTCGGTCCACTCGGTGGCCCGCAGGACATGGTCGTACACGTCCTGGTAGTACTGCGTCATCTCTGCCGGCACCAGGCCGACGTCGCGCCGCATCATGGTGTTGACGACCTCCCGCATCGGCAGCACGACGCGGCGAAGCAGGACCAGGCTCTTGCGCAACTCGAAGCTGCGGCGCTGGACGTCCTTCTCATGCGGGCCGTCGTCGAACAACAGGTCCTCGAGCGTTTCGATCTCGTCGTCGAGGGACTCGACGGCATCGAAGTGCCCGTCGACGACGAAGTCGAGCAGACCGTGGACGAGCGCGCCGATGCCGTACTTGGTCAACTCCGGGTTCTCGTCCCACCGACGGAGCAACCCTTCGATCGGGAATGCGTCGTCCTTGCGAACCGTGACCAGCGCGGAGGGGGTGACGAACGCCGCGATCTCACCGGTGATCAACTCCCCGCTTTCCACGTCCAGGTGCACCGCGTAGAGGGTCAGGAAACTGTGGCCGTCGTAACGGACGAATTTCGGCCGCTGCCGACCGCTGGTTGCATCCTCGACAGCGAGCGCGTGCAGACCCAGTTCGTCTGCAACAAGCTGCAGATCGGCCATGTCGGGAGCACACAGATCGACCCACACGACACCGGACTCATGGTCAAGGTGCTCGGATACGTCGTCCAACGAGAAGTCTTTATCTACGAGGACCCCCTTGCTGTAACAACGAGTTCGCGCCATCTGCTGAGTGTCCCGCCCTTGACAGCACTGCGCTTCGCCGCCTCGAAGCAGGCCAGGCCGATCAGCCAGGAACGACAACGCGCGAGCGTGCCGACCCTCGCGCCGCTGCCACCTGCCGGCCGCCAGTCACTCGTGGGCCGATCGTCGCGGTGCCGGTACGGCGGAGCCGTCGTGGGCGACTGCGTGAAACCGCCGGCCGCTGATCACGGTCGGCTCGATACGGACGACTTGCGGCTTGGGGGCGGCGTGCCAGGGAAAGAGCGGTAGTTGCAGGGTGTCGATCAACTCGTGCATCCGGACCACCTCCCGAGCCATGCCTTTCAGGACAACGCTCCAAGCCTCGCCGTTCGACAGATCGTAGGAGTCGACCTCGAAGGCGACCGGTCTCCCGATCGAGGCGTTCAGCTTCGTGCCTTCAGCCGTTCTGAATACGATGGATCCGTGGTCGACCAGGAAGTTCACCGGAAAAATCTCCGGTTGCCCGTCGACCACCACACAGACCCGGCCCACGGCCTCCTCGCGTAGCAGTGCCCATGCTGCTGAGACGCTGAGTACCTCGGCTGTGCCCTGCTGATCGCTCATGAACACAGCATCGCCGGGCATCCTGGTTGGGGACAGTGGCGAAGGTCCCGTCACCGGTAACCGCTACTGCGGCGGACTACCGTCACGGTGAACACGCAGCTGGCAAAGGCAACCCCAGCGAGAAGGACGTAGCCGAGGCTGTAGTCCCCGGAACTGCCGTAGATGACGCCCATCAGCAGCGGCGGGATGAACCCACCAAGGCCTCCCGCGGCACCGACGACACCGGTCACCGCGCCAACCTTGTCTGCCGGCGCCAACCGCGCGACGAGCGCGAACGTGGCGCCAGAGGATGCGCCGACGGCCGCAGCGAGGCCGAGGAACGCGATGGTCGCCCATGGCATCAGGAGAGCCATCCGCCAACGGGGCGCATCACGACTGCCAGGATGACGAAGCCGGCGGTACGGGTCGCCGCGTCCGCCGGCGTGAGGTCGTAGGCGGCGTCTCGCACGAAGACGAGGGCCAGTACGCCGTACAGCGCCAGCACGGCCGCCACGATGAGGAACGGCGTCTGGCGGCCGTACGCATCAGCCAGCCGCACTGTGGTGAATGCGCTGATGGCGGTACCGCCCATGCCGATGCCGAACAGGCCGAGTGCGAGGCCGCGGCGTCCCGGCGGGAACCAGGCGTTGACGAAAGGGACGCCGACCGCGAATGCGGTCCCGGCGATGCCGAGGAAGAAACCGCCGAGGAGCAGTCGGGCGAAGGTGTCTCCGACGACGCCGACGTAGAGAACCGGCGCGATGGTGAGGAAGCTGACAGCCGGGAACATGACTCGAGCGCCGAGCCGATCAGTCAGCGCGCCGACGGGGATGCGTCCTAGCGACCCGACGAGAACCGGCACCGCGACGAGCAGGGACTGCTGGGAAGGGGTCAGGTCGAGTTCGCCGCGGTAGGCCGCCGCGAGCGGGCTGATGAGCGCCCACGCCCAGAAATTGACAGGAACCCGCACCGTGGTCGGGATGGCCATTCTCATCTATCGACGCCGTACGGTCGGGCCGGTCTTCTCGGCTACCACGAAGATGGACAAGGCGATGTACGTCGTCCTGGGCACCGTCATCGTGCTCGGCCTGGTAAACACGGTGATCGCGAACATCTTCGGCGACTACGACTACCGCGAGGGAGTGTCCGTGTGGTTCCGCGGCATCTTTGTCCTCGCACCACATCCGGAACTGATGGCGGAGGCGCCGCTCGGGTTCCAGTTGCACGGCCTCGCTGCATTCGGGTTGTTCGCGCTGTGGCCGTTCACCCGGCTGGTGCATGTCTTCAGTGCGCCGCTTGGATACCTCACTCGTCCGTACATCGTCTACCGGAGCCGCGACGACAAGCTCGGCAACCGCCCAGCAAGGCGCGGCTGGGACCGAGTCGGCTGAGCAGGACAGGGAGCGACATGAATCACGTGAGTTTGGACGCCCTGGCGCGGGAGCAGTTGAAGCGAGCGGCGGTCTCGGGAAACGGCCGGAGTGCCGAGACGGTGGTCGGAGGGCACGAGAAAGTGTTGCGGCAGACCGTCATCGCGATGACCGAGGGGGCAGAGCTGGCCGAGCACGAGAGTCCGGGTGAGGCGACATTGACGGTGATCGTTGGCCGCGTGGAGCTGGTCGGTCAGGACGCATCGTGGCAGGGCCGCGCCGGAGACCTCCTCGTCATACCGGATCAGCGGCATAGCCTGCGCGCATTGGAGGACTCAGCGATACTGCTGACAGTCGCGAAGCGCTGACGTCACGCCACGGCGAGCAGCTGTCAGGACCAAAGCCCCTGACGGGCGGAGGCTGATGCGACCACTGTGGTGGCAAAAGGCCGTAGTCGGCCTCGCATCGGGAGCCCCTGTGATGCGGTGTGGCAATGACGCGTTCGCTCGGATGGGGGTGGTGGCAGCGCTGGCGCTGTCCGTGTCCCTATCCGTGTCCGCCCCTTCGATCGCCGACGCCAACTCGACCCGGTCGGCCGGGCAGTCGACGATCGACGCGGACGCCGAGGCGCGGCAGGTGCGGCAGGCACAGTCCGGGCTGCCTCTTTCGTTCGAGGCGAATGACGGTCAGGCGTCCTCGGACGTCGACTTCCTGGCGCGCTCGGGGGACTCCACCCTGTACGTGACGCGCGAGGGCGCCATGCTCAGCCGCGGCGGAGCCTCGGATGCGCCGGTGGGCATGGACGCGGTCGGACCACGTCGACTGCCGACATCGCCGCGGGTATGAATCCAATGCCGGGTCGCGTGAACTATCTCGCCGGGCCCGAGGCGGACTGGGTGATCGACGTCCCCACCTTCGGATCCGTCCGCTACGACGAGATCTACCGGGGGATCGATCTGATCTATCACGGTCAGAGCGGTCAGCTCGAGTACGACTTCGTGGTCGCTCCGGGTGCGGATGCCTCGGACATCGGCGTGCGCTTCTCGGGCATCGACGGTATGACGCTGCAACCGAACGGAGATCTGTCGCTCACCTCCCGGGCCGGGGACATCCTGCACCGGGCACCGATCGCGTACCAGGAGTCACCCGACGGACGGCAACTCGTGGACAGCGCCTACCGGCTTGACGGTGACCACGTCTCGTTCATCCTGGGCGGGTACGACGCGTCGCGCGAGCTCGTGATCGACCCCGTCTTCACCTACTCCACCTACCTCGGCGGTAAGGGGAACGACACGGCGTACGCCGTAGCCGTCGACGGCGCTGGCAACGCCTACGTCGGAGGGCGCACGGGCTCGGCCGACTTTCCGCTGAAGAATCCCTTCGAGACCCGCCTCAGTGAAGGCTTCGTGACGAAGCTGAACCCGAGCGGTACGGCACTCGTGTACTCGACGTACTTCGCCGGCATCGTCGAGGCGATCACCGTCGACGCCGGTGGCAACGCCTACGTGACCGGTCCCGCCGGTTTGCAGTTCCCGGTGACGCCCGGTGCCTTTCAGTCGACGCAGCAGGGGGGTTTCGACGCCTTTGTGACGAAGATCAATGCTCAAGGCAGTGGCCTGGTTTTTTCCACCTATCTGGGTGGAGACTTCGACGACTTCAGCACCGGCATCGCCGTCGACGGCGCAGGCAACACTTTCGTGACCGGCTGGACGAAGTGCCCTATCCCTGACGGCACCGCATGCGGCTTCCCGACGAAGAATGCCTTTCAGCCGCGCTTCGGAGGGGGTAACAACGACGCGTTCGTGACGAAGATGAACGCGACCGGCACCGACGTCGTGTACTCGACATTTCTTGGTGGCGGCACGATCCTGAACACCACCGATGACTGGGGTCAGGACATCGCGATGGACGCAACCGGCGCCGCTACGGTCATGGGGTACACGTACAGCCAGGACTTCCCGGTGACGCCCGGGGCGTATGACACCCAGAGCGATGGCCTGGATCTGTTCGTGACCCGGTTCTCGCCCGACGGCAAGACCTTGCAGTACTCCACATTCCTCGGTGGTTCCGGTCACGAGGAGGGTTACGGCCTGGCTCTCGACGCAAACAGAAACGCGTACGTCACCGGCTTCACACTCTCCTACGACTTCCCCACTACCCCGGGCGCGTACAAGCGGCAGATGCAGACCGGGTGGGAGGTGTTCGTGACGAAGCTGAACGTCTCCGGCTCCGCGCTGGTCTATTCGACCTACCTCGGCAGCGACAGCGCGTCCGACCTCGCCTGGGACCTGGCCGTGGACTCCGCCGGAAACGCCTACGTCACCGGCGACACCAACGGCAGCGACTTCCCGGTGTTGAACGCGCCGCAGCCAGACAATGGCGGCGGGGAGGACGCATTCGTGACGGAGGTGAACGCCACGGGATCAGCACTCGTCTACTCGACCTACCTCGGCGGCAATACAGGAGAGCGGGGGTACGGAATCGCCGTGGACACCACCGGCGCGGCCGTCGTCGTCGGCGGAACCAGCGCAGCCAACTTTCCGGTCACCCCCGGCGCATTCCAGCCGCAGAACGGCGACCCGAATCGCTTCGATCCCGATGACGGCTTCGTCACGAAAATTGCCGGTACGCCGCCTGGTACGTCGTGCACGATCAACGGGACGTCCGGCAACGACACCCTGCAAGGAACGCCGGGAGCCGATGTCATCTGCGGCTTGGGCGGCAACGACGTACTCATCGGTGGAGCCGGCAACGACGTATTGATCGGCGGGAACGGAAACGACACCCTCACCGGCGCGAAGGGCAACGACACCCTTCGAGGTGAGGCCGGCGCCGACACTCTCAAGGCAGGCGACCGGGTCTCAGGCAACGATTCGCTGGACGGCGGATCCGGAACGGACACCTGCCGCTCCGACCCGGGAGACCCGACGACCGGGTGCCCCTAGTTCCGGCGCACGTCCGCGCCGTATACGGCGGCCTGGGTACGCCGCTGCATGCCGAGCTTGGCGAGCAGACCGGACACGTAGTTCTTGACCGTCTTCTCGGCGAGGAACAGCCGCTCACCGATTTCCCTGTTGGTCAGCCCGTCGCTGATCAGTCCCAACACCTCGCGTTCCCGATCGGTCAGGGACGCGAGCCGCTGATCTTGTGGCGCCCCCTCACGCAGCCTGGTCAGCAGCCGTCCGGTGACCGCCGGATCGAGCAGCGACTTTCCCGCCGCGACCTGACGGATCGCATCGACGAGGGAGCTCCCGCGGATCTCCTTGAGCAGGTAACCCGCGGCCCCGGCCATGACGGCGGCGAAGAGCGCGTCGTTGTCGTCGTACGACGTGAGCATGAGGCAGCGGATCTCAGGCGCGGCCGACCGGATGTCGCGGCAGACATCGATGCCGCTGCCGTCGGGCAACCGGATGTCGAGTACGGCGACGTGGGGCCGGGCAGCGGGAATGATCCGCAGGGCTTCGGCGGCGGTCCCGGCCTCGCCCACCACGGTGATGTCGGGTTCGGCGTCGACGAGGTCGCTGATGCCGCGACGGACGATCTCGTGATCGTCGAGCAGAAAAACTCGGATCTGCTCGGCGTCGCCGGCTGTCGTCACGTGAGCGGAATCGTCCATCGCAACCGCGTTCCTTCGTGAGTTGGTGGCGAGTCGTCGGACCTGCCGGTGGCGACGGTGAACGAGCCGCCGTTCAGTTCGGCCCGCTGTCGCAGGTTGGCCAGGCCGCTGCGCCGCTGGGTGTCGCCCAGGCCGATCCCGTCGTCGGAGACACGCAGGGCGAGGCCCGTGATGGTCGCGTCGACATCGACCTCGACGCGATGTGCCTTCGCATGCCGGGCGGTGTTGGTCAGGGCCTCGCGCAGGACGGCGACGAGGTCGTCCACGACGGGCTCGGGTACGACGGCATCGATCGGGCCGGAGAAGCGGACTTGCGGTTCGAAGCCGAGCAGCGGGCTCACTTCGGCCGCCACGGCGAGCAGCCGGATCCGCACTGTCCCGGTCTCCGGGCCGAGCGGCCCACGCAACTGGAAGATGGATGTGCGGGTCTGCCGGATGGTCTCGTCGATGTCGGACACGACGCGGGTCAGCCCGAGCCGCCCGTTCGTCGGTACCGAGGATGTTGGCGACGCTCTGCACGGTCAGCCCGATCGCGAACAAGCGCTGGGTGACGTGGTCGTGCAGGTCTCGGGCAATCCTTTCATGATCTTCGAGCAGGGCGATACGCTGCTGATCGGCGCGGGCGTCAGCGAGTTCGAGCGCAACCGCGGCGTGGTTGGCGAACGTGGTGGCCATCTCGAGGTCGGCGTCGGCAAACCGGTGCCGACCGCGCAGCCGCCCGATGACGAGCGCTCCCCGCACCCGCTGCGAGCCGCCGAGTGGCAGCACCATCACCGGTCCCACCGGAAGGACCTGCGACAGATGCACCGTGTGGAGGGGGTCCGCATCCACATCGCCGATCAAGACCGGCCTGCCGGTGTCGAAAACGAGCCCGACCAGGGTATGCGCGATGGGAAAGGTCAGTGCGGTCAACTCGTCCGCACCGACACCGGCGGCGACCTCCACGATGAGCTGTTCTCCGGTCACGGTCGGCAGGACGACGGTCACGACGTCCGCGTCGGCGATGTGGCGGGCCTGCCGGGCGATCAGCAGCAACGGTTCCTCACCCTCGGCGGACAGGAGCTGTTGAGTGACCTCGGTGGAGGCCTGCAGCCACTGCTGCCGGCGCCGCGCCTCCTCGTACAGCCGGGCGTTCTCGATTGCCACCCCCGCCGTGGCCGCGAGCGCGGACACCAGTTCCTCGTCTTCGGGGGTGAACGAGCCGTTCTCGCATTCGGTCAGGTAGAGGTTGCCGAACACCTCGTCGCGGACCCGCACCGGAACGCCGAGAAAGCTCGTCATGGGGGGATGACCTTCGGGAAAGCCCACCGAACGCGGGTCGCTCGTCATAGTGTCCAGCCGGATGGGGCGCGGATCGGCGATCAATGCGCCCAGCAGGCCCTTCCCTTCCGGAAGGTGGCCGATCCGCCCCACCGCATCCTCGTCGGCGCCGACATGCACGAATTGCTCCAGGCCACCTGAGGCATCGATGACTCCCAGCGCGCCGTACCGCGCCTTGGCCAGCTCGCACGCCGCCTGAACGATGCGGCGCAGCAGGACCGGGAGGGTGAGGTTGCCGACGATCGTCTGATTAGCGCGCAGGAGCCCACGCAGCCGGCCCTGGGCGGCCTGCATGTCCTGCGCGCGTTCGATGAGTTGGCGGAGCAGATCATCGAGGTTCAGTTCCGGTACGTCCGAGTACAACGGCGCCGCTGAGTTGTCGTCCGCCTTAGCGGCGCCGTCGCCGAGACTCCTGGTCATCTGTCTTGAAGCCTAGCCGCCGGGTAGGTGACCGATTGCTCGCTCAGCCCGATTCCTCCAGCATGTCCACGAGTCTGCGGCGGCGCGACGCCGGCGTCGTCGGTGCTCGACCGACGCGCAGGAGAACGTGCGGATGCATGGTCAGAGCCAGCTCTTCGCGGAGCAACGCGTTCGTCGCCGCCACCTCGATGACCTGGGTGAGCGGGCTGGCGGCGTAGCCCTGCCGCGTGATCTCGAGCAGGACGCGTTCCAACGCCTCACCGGCCCGGAGCCACGCGACCGGCGTGTCTTGCCGGGATCCGAGCAACAGCAGGCATTGGTTGCTGGTCGAGCGTGCCTCGGACGGCAGCCACCCCAAGCCCTCAGTATCGAAGTCGCGGGTCGGCAGCTCGCCCGGTAGGCCGTCGCCCCTCCGAGGCACCGCCATGGCCGGCACCCCATCGAGGCGGTGCGGATCCCCGCTGGTCCAGGCCCTGAGTTCCGCACGGTAGGCAACATCGACGTTCTCCACGAAATCGGCCTGCTGGCTCAGCCGTGCCGTGGCCAGCCTGTGCTCCGGCCGGGTGATGGGGAGCAGGAACGCGCCCTCGTTGTTCGCGGCTTCGACCAACAGGACGACGATGTCGGCGGGCATCGGCTCGTCGGCGAATCGCCTCCGGTTCGTGCGGCGCGCCTCGACCGCGCTGTCCAGCGCCCCGATCGGATCCTTGTCGGCGCGACACCCGGCCACGGTGAGTCGGGCCACCAGATCGGGTTGTGCCGAATCGGGGAATCGGTCGACCACGGTCTCGTAGCCGGCAGCGGCCAGTGAGACCCGGGCATTGAAGACCGCGCCGCCGCAGCTGATCATCAGTTGGCGCCCCCGCGGGTCGAGCACCCGCAGTCGACGGTTCCAGTCCGCGCGAATCTCGAGGTCTCCGCCGCAGAGTCGTAGCCGC
Source organism: Geodermatophilaceae bacterium (assembly GCA_050999295.1). Lineage (GTDB taxonomy): Bacteria > Actinomycetota > Actinomycetes > Mycobacteriales > Geodermatophilaceae > JACCQS01. The sequence continues at coordinate 17,378 of JBPCPI010000148.1, forward strand.
CACGGCTGGGTGTTGTGGACCGAGGGTGCCAGGGTTGCGCGGACCGCGGCCCGGCGTACGGCCAGGACCACGTCGGGATCGACCGACGGGGTCGCCACGGTTTCACCGGACTGCGCGGTCAGCGGGTGTCTCATGTCGGTCGGGGTGCTGCGGGAACGACCACGACGGGGCACGGCGGATGGTTGGTGCACGCCTGGCTGACAGAGCCGAGCAGGCGGTTGTGGTGGCGGGCGCCAAGCACGAGCAGGGCGACGCCTCGCGCGGCGGAGTTGAGAACCGTCGCGGCGTCGCCTTCGACCACTTCGACAGTGATGGGCACGACCGGTTCGCCGGCCGCGGTGCGTTCGGTGAGGGTGTCGTCCACGATCTGCTGGAGCTGGCTCATGATGTACCCGCTCGGGTTCGCCTCCTCCGGCCAGACCGTCGGCAGGCCCCAGGTGTATGGGTAGTGCCAGACGTTGATGGCCAGGACGTCGCCGCCCCGGTAGGCGGCCTCCCGTGCCGCGAACCGCAGCGCGGCCACGGAGGCGGCGTCGTCGTCCATGCCGACGACGACCCGGTGGTGGCCGTCGACGGAGTCGGCGGGGAGACTGGTGGGCGAGGATGCGGTCACTGTCGTGGGCACGGTGATGGTCACATCTTGATGGTGGCGCGATGTTGGGTGGGTCGGCAGGACCGAGCGACCTGTTCTCGGCGGGACCTTGGTCGCTACCGGAGCCCGGCCTGCAGCGGACCGGTGCTCGTCCACCAGACTTCCTTCATCCGTGCAGCTGTGAGGAGACCGGGTTGTGAAAGACCGCGACGAGCAAGCCTTGAGTCGGCGGGACCTCGAATTGATCGACGCGTACTGGCGGGCGGCGAACTACGTGTCGGTCGGGCAGATCTACCTGCTGGACAACCCGTTGCTGCGCGAGCCGCTGCTGGCCGAACATGTCAAACCACGACTGCTCGGGCACTGGGGGACGACCCCCGGGCTGAACCTGCTGTACGCGCACATGAATCGGGTCATCAAGCAACGCGACCTCGATGCGCTGTACATCACCGGCCCGGGCCACGGCGGCCCGGGGCTCGTCGCCAACGCCTACCTGGAGGGCACGTACAGCGAGGTCTACCCGTCGATCGGGCAGAACGAGGGCGGGCTACGCGCGCTGTTCCGGCAGTTCTCCTTCCCCGGCGGCATTCCCAGCCATGTGGCTCCCGAGACGCCCGGCTCCATCCACGAGGGCGGCGAACTCGGCTACGCCCTGGTGCACGCGTACGGCGCGGCGTTCGACAACCCGGACCTGCTGGTGCTGTGCGTCGTGGGTGACGGCGAGGCGGAGACCGGCCCGCTGGCAGCGAGCTGGCACTCGAATAAGTTCCTCAACCCGGTGACCGACGGCGCCGTGTTGCCGGTGCTCCACCTCAACGGCTACAAGATCGCCAACCCGACCGTGCTGGCCCGCATCCCCGAGGAAGAGCTTGCCGCCCTCATGCACGGCTACGGCTATGCGCCGCACTTCGTCGGCGGCGATGACCCCAGGGGGGTCCACCAACAGCTTGCCGCGACGCTCGATCGAGTGCTCGACGACATCGCGGCCATCCAGCAGGAGGCGCGCGACGGCGACCGCAAGCAGGCGGTGCGCCCGGCGTGGCCGATGATCGTGCTCCGAACCCCCAAAGGCTGGACCGGGCCCAAGAAGGTCGACGGCAAAGCGGTCGAGGGAACCTGGCGCTCCCATCAGGTTCCGCTTGCCGAGACCCGCGGCAACGCCAAGCACCGCGCGATGCTGGAGCAGTGGCTGCAGAGTTACCGGCCCGAGGAGCTCTTCGACGCCGACGGCCGCCTCGTCCCGCAACTACAGGCGCTCGCACCGCACGGCGACCGCCGGATGAGTGCGAATCCGCACGCCAACGGCGGGCTGCTGCTTCGCGACCTGGTGATGCCGGACTTCCGCGAGTACGCCGTAACGGTGGATCGGCCCGCCGTCGAGTCGAGTGAGGCGACCCGGGTGCTGGGTGCGTTCCTGCGCGACATCGTCGCCCGCAATCCGCACCGGTTCCGCATCATGGGGCCTGACGAGACGGCCTCCAACCGGCTCTCGGCGGTGTTCGAGGAGACCGACCGCGCGTGGGACGCCGAGTTGCTGCCCGAAGACGACCACCTCGCGCCGGACGGCCGGGTGATGGAGGTGTTGTCCGAGCATCTGTGCCAGGGCTGGCTCGAGGGGTACCTGCTCACCGGGCGGCATGGCCTGTTCAACTGCTACGAGGCGTTCATCCACATCATCGACTCGATGTTCAACCAGCACGCCAAGTGGCTCAAGACCACCCGCCACATTCCTTGGCGGGCTCCGATCGCGTCGCTGAACTACGTGTTGTCCTCCCACGTCTGGCGGCAGGACCACAACGGCCTGTCCCACCAGGACCCTGGATTCATCGACCACGTGGTGAACAAGAAGGCCGAGGTCGTCCGGGTGTACCTGCCGCCGGACACCAACACGCTGCTCTCGGTCGCCGATCACTGCCTTCGCAGCAGGCACTACGTCAACGTCATCGTCGCCGGCAAGCAGTCGGCCTTGACGTACCTGACCATGGACGAGGCGGTCGCGCACTGCACCCGCGGGCTGGGGATCTGGCCGTGGGCCGGCAACACCGACGAGGAGCCTGACGTGGTGCTCGCCTGCGCCGGCGACACCCCCACGCTGGAGACGCTGGCGGCGGCGGACCTGCTGCGCACCCATCTCCCCGACCTGAAGGTCCGCGTCATCAACGTCGTGGACCTCATGCGCCTGCAACCGGAGACGGAGCATCCGCACGGGATGTCGGAGCGGGACTTCGACGCGCTCTTCACCACGGACAAGCCGGTGATCTTCGCCTATCACGGCTACCCGTCGCTGATCCACCGGTTGACATACCGACGCAACAATCACCGGAACCTGCATGTGCGTGGCTACAAGGAAGAGGGCACCACCACGACACCGTTCGACATGGTGATGATGAACGACCTGGACCGCTTCCACCTCGTCCTGGACGTCATCGATCGTGTCCGGTCCCTCGGCAGCCGGGCTGCGACGCTGCGCCAGCAGATGGTCGACGCCCGGATCGCGGCACGTGCCTACACCCGCGAACACGGCGAGGACGATCCCTTGATCGCCGGCTGGACCTGGCCGGCACGGGACTGACGCGTGCGGATACTCGTCGTCAACGCGGGTTCCTCCAGCCTGAAACTGCGCCTGCTCGACGACCATGACTCCGTGCTGCGTGACGCGGACCTGCCGGGCGACAGCGACGGACGTCAGGTCGCGGCAGCCGTCGACGGCTGGGGTACCCCGGACGCCATCGGCCATCGCATCGTTCACGGCGGGACCTTCTTCACCGGGCCGGTCGTCGTCGACGACGCCGTACGCCGGCGGCTCGGCGAGCTCACCGATCTGGCCCCCCTGCACCAGCCGAAGTCACTGGCCGCGCTCGACGCGGTCACCGCGCAGTGGCCCGACGTCACCGCGGTCGCCAGCTTCGACACCGCGTTCCACAGCACCATCCCGGCCGCCGCGGCCACCTACGCCGTGCCGCTCGACTGGCGCGAGCGATACGGGATACGGCGCTACGGCTTCCACGGCCTGTCGCATTCCTACTGCGCCAGCCGTGCGGCGGACCTGCTCGACCGTCCACTCGCGGACCTGCGGGTCGTCACCTGCCATCTCGGGGCGGGAGCCTCCCTGGCGGCCGTCGTCGACGGCCGCAGCGTGGACACCACCATGGGCTTTACGCCGTTGGAGGGCCTGGTGATGGCGACCCGCTCGGGCACCGTCGACCCAGGTCTCGTCCTGTGGCTGGAGGAGCACGAACACCTTGCGCCGCACGAGGTTGCCACCGCGCTGGAGCAGCGATCCGGACTGCTGGCCCTGGCCGGTACCGGGGACATGCGCGAGGTCGAGGCCGCGGTGGATCGCGGAGATCCGGGGGCGGTTCTCGCCCTCGATGTCTACATCCACCGGCTGGCAGGCGGCATTGCCACGATGACCGTCGCGACCGGTGGTCTGGACGTGCTCGTCTTCACCGGCGGTGTGGGTGAGAATTCATCGCTGGTGCGCCGACGCGCGACCGAGCGGCTGGCTTTCCTCGGCATCGCCGTCGACCTCTACCGCAACGACTACGTCGGGGACGACCGGGACATCACCGCTGCCGGCGCACCCGTCCGGACTCTTGTGATCGGTGCCCGGGAAGACATCCAGATCGCAGCCGAAGTCCGGCAGCTACTCGACCGCTGAGCTGCGCCCGGTGGCATCGACCGCTCGATGTGTCACTTCGACAAGCAGCGCCCCGACGGCCCCGACGACGACCGCGACAGTGACGTCGAGCCGGGTGATGGACATCAGGAACAGACCTTCCCCGATCGCGGGCACCGCGATCACGACGGCAGCCGAGCCGCCGAGCGCCGCGACCAACGCCAGTTTCCACCCGGCCAGCGGACGCGCGAGTACGACAACGGTCCACAGCGAAACGATCAGCACGACCACGGTGGCCGTGGTGCGCGCCTCCGGTACCCCTGCTCCGGCGTCGAGGAAGCGGGTAGCGCGGTACCCGAGATATGCGCTCACGCCGGTGACCGCGCCGATCGGCACGGAGAAGCGGAGCACCCGACGTAGGAATCCCGGGACGTATCGACGTGAATTCGGCGCCAACGCCAGGATGAAGCCAGGGATGCCGATGGTCAGCGTCGAGATGAGGGTGAGCTGGATCGGGGCGAACGGATACGCGCTGACCGTCACCGCGGCGATCAGCGCAAGGACCAGCGCGTAGGTGTTCTTGATCAGGAACAAGTTCGAGGCTCGCTCGATGTTCGCTATCACCCGGCGGCCCTCCGCCACGACACCGGGCAGCCGGGCGAACCGACTGTCGAGCAGCACGATCTGGGCTACCGCACGCGCCGCCGGCGAGCCGTTGCCCATGGCGACGCCTATGTCGGCGTCTTTGAGGGCGAGCGCGTCGTTGACGCCGTCACCGGTCATCGCCACGACGTGACCGCGGCGTTGCAATGCGGCCACCAGAGACCGTTTCTGGTGCGGCGTGACCCGTCCGAACACCGTGTGCCGCTCCAGCACATCGCCGAGCTCGTCGAGGTCCTCCGGGAGTGTGCGCGCGTCGACCGGGTTGTCGGCGCCCGCGATGCCGACAGCCGCGGCCACCGCCGCCACCGTCCCCGGGTTGTCACCGGAGATGACCTTGAGCGTGACCCCCTGCGCGGTGAAGAACTGCAACGTTTCGGCGGCGTCCTCGCGAACCCGTTCGGCGAGTACGACGAGTGCGGCCGGCAGCAGATCCGGCGGCAGTGGCACGTCATTGCTCGATTGACCCCCGACGGCTGGGAAGGGCCTGGCGGAGGCGGTCGACCGTGCCAGCAGCAGCACTCGACGTCCGGCGGCGGCGAGGTGGATCGCCGCCGCGTGCGCCTGTTCCTGCAGCCCCGGCGTCGGAGCGGCAAGGACCATCTCGGGAGCGCCGAGCACCCATGCGCCGTGGTCCGGGGTCGTCACCGCCGACCACTTCCGAGTGGAGTTGAAAGGCACGCTCCCTTCGCGGGGCCAGTCGGTGACGGGGAATGCCGCAGCCACTGCGGCGGCAGTCGCGTTGCCTTCGCTGTCCTCGGACAGCAGACCGAGGGCCTGGGAGATGTCGGAGTCCGAACAGCTACCCAGCGACTCGAGACGGTCGAAGACGACATCCCCGTGGGTCAGCGTGCCGGTCTTGTCCAGGCAGACGACATCCACGCGCGCCAAGCCCTCAACCGCCGGCAACTCCTGCACGAGCGTCTGCTGACGCGCCAACGTGACGGTGGCAAGCATGAAGGCCAGGCTGGTCAGCAGCACCAGGCCCTCCGGAATCATGCCGACCAGGCCCGCCACCGTTCCCGTGACCGCATCGCGCCACCCGTTGTTGTCCGCGCTTCGGAACTGGCTCCACAGCAGGATCGGACCGACGATCAGTAACACCACGGAGATCCAGCGCAGGATCCGGTTGGTGCCATTGACCAACTCCGAATGGGCGAGGGTGAATCGTCGTGCCTCGATAGCCAGCTTCGTGGCGTACGCCTCTGCCCCGACAGCAGTGGCCTGGAACCTGCCACGCCCGGCGACCACGATCGAGCCGGATCGCACCTCCTCGCCGGGCGACTTGGCCACCGGGTCCGACTCACCGGTGAGCAGCGACTCGTCGATCTCGAGCCCGTCCGAGTCGAGGACGACACCGTCGGCCGTCACCTGGTCTCCCGCGCGCAACGCGACCAGGTCGTCAGCGACGACGTCGCCCACCTCGACCTGAGACGTGACGCCGTCCCGGACCACTCTGGCGTGGGGCGCGTTGAGCACCGCGAGCCGGTCCAGGATGCGCTTGGCGCGCACCTCCTGGACGATGCCGATGGCCGCGTTGGCAACGATGACTCCGCCGAACAACCCGTTCTGCCAGCGTCCGGTCGCCATGGTGACAAGGAACAGTGCCAGCAACAGGCCGTTGAAGAAGGTCAGGACGTTGCTGCGGACGATCTCCGGGACAGTTCGGCTGGTACGGAGTTTGACCGCGTTGGTCCGGCCCGTCGCCACGCGTTCTGCGACCTCTGCGGGCGTGAGCCCAGTAGCAGGCGTTGGCGACCTTTCCGCTGCTGCTGCGAGCAGGGACCGATCACTGGACGTCACGCCGGCTTGCTCCTACCTGCCATGT
>JBPCPI010000219.1:0-15084 GCA_050999295.1 Geodermatophilaceae bacterium
GGGTGGATCCGAGTCGAAGCTAGGGCGCTGCGCAGCAACGCCGCCCTCACCGGCTGGCTCGCCGCCGCCACCCGCTACCTCGCCCAGCTCAAGCCCACGCACACATGAGCGGCTTCACGGGACTCACGCCGGAATTCTGGTACTCCTTCGCGGTCTTCCGCCACGCGTCCCGTAAGCGGACCGCTCATCGATACCTCGTGCGCCCGCTACGACGAGGCGGCAACCGCCGCCGTTCGCGTCCAGGGCATCGAGGATCTGGCCGCTCTTGCGTCATGATGGACCCGTGCCGGTGATACTCCGACGTCTTGCTGATGCCGATCTCGATGCGCTCTTCGAGTGGGAACGAGAACCGGGAGCCGTTCAGATGGCGGCATTCACCCGGCCGGATCCGTCGGATCGAGCTTCGTTCGATGCTCATTACCAGCGCAGCCGAAGAGACCCTTCCGTGAGGCTGCGCGCGGTCGACGACGGCGGCGGCCTGGTGGGAACCGTTGCGAGTTTCATGATGGATGGTCACCGTGAGATCTGCTATTGGATCGATCCCGCCCGGTGGGGCGAAGGCCTCGCCTCTGCTGCGCTCGGCGAGTTCTTGCGGATCGAAACGGCTAGGCCGCTCTTCGCCCGTGTGGCCGAGCACAACACCGGCTCGGCCACGGTCCTCGCTCGCGCTGGATTCACGCAGATTGGTTTCGAGACGTCGTTTGCCGATGGCATCGGGCGGGACGTTGTCGAGTGCATCTATGAACTCGGGCGATAGCGCCGCCGGCTCGTTGCGCTGAAGGATCCACCAGCGGGCACCTTTTCAGGACATGGTCGACTGTGGCTGTCAGCAGTAAGTGGCGGTGATGATTTCGCAGCGCTATCCGGCATCACCGTCCGCGGCGTCGACTGTCGCGTGCGTGCTCCACAAAGGATCGTCATCTCGGATGGGGTGACGAGCGTCCCAACCTTCTCAGGTCAGTCGATGTCGGCGCTGCCCTCTCGAAACACCTTCACCTTCTGGTGCGGCCGGCGCGCACGGTGAAGCTCGGACCTTCGGGAGAATCATGGTTGGAAGTTCTATCACTTGCATCCGCCAACTCCCTAGGTCGGCGCGCGCGACCAGGCACTGCCCCCAAGCGAAGCCTGCGAATCCGGTGGTCGATCGGCCAGCGGGCATGCCCAGCGCGACTGAGGGATGATGACGCGCATGCCGAGCCGCGTCGCCGTCATCGCAATCGACGCCGTGAACCCCCGGCTGGTCGCAGAGTTCTGGTGCAATGTCCTGGGATGGCACGTGGTGGATGAAGACGACGATGGGGTCATCAGCATCGCCCCGCCCGACGGCGCATGGCCGACGATCGACGTGCTGGGCGTTGCTGAGCGGAAGGCCGCCAAGAACCGGCTGCACCTCGACCTGCGCGCCGACGGCGTGGCTACGCCGGACGAGCTCGAGCGCCTGCAGAGCCTCGGCGCGGGCCGGGTCGATATAGGCCAGGGGCCGGACGTGAGCTGGGTGGTCCTCGGCGACCCAGAGGGCAACGAGTTCTGCCTGCTCTCGCGGTCGGTCCAGGAGGTCTAACCGGTGAGGCCTCGGCGGTGCGGCGTTACTGCCCGGCGCAAGAGCCACAGCTGCGCCGAGACCCTGCGGGGTGTTCCGACCGCGGTGCCCCGTTCCCTGACAGCTCGACGCTGTACACGTGTCGCCCGATCAGGGATCGGCTACTAGGGGGCACCGCTCGACGAGTTGCTGCCACTAGGGCCATCACTCCCGGCTGGGGCCGGCCTTAGCATTGCTCTGCTGGCTGAGGATCGTAGAGTTTGCCCGCAGTTTTGGCTACACTAGCCGGATGAGTGCGGTACCGCTGGGCGAGGCTCGCGATCGGCTTTCGGAGTACGTCGCGGACGTGGAGCGCACACACGAACGCGTCACGATCACCCGGCACGGCCATCCCGCCGCTGTCCTGATCTCCGCCGATGATCTCGCCTCCATTGAGGAAACCCTCGAGATCCTCGGCACTCCCGGCGCCATACAGGCGATCCGCGAAGGGCAAGCCGACGCAGCAGCCGGACGATATGTGGACGGCGAGGAGATCAAGGCACGTTACGGCGTCAAGTGAGCAAGCGGTACCGGATTCAGATGACCGCTCGTGCCGCCCGCGACCTACAACGCCTGCCCGAAAAGATCGCAACGGCCTGCGTTGAGTTCATCTTCGGACCGCTGCTCGACAATACCCAACGCGTGGGCAAACCTCTCCGTGACGAGTTGGCCGGACTGCGATCTGCTCGCCGCGGCGACTACCGGGTCGTCTACGCAATCCGCGAAGAACGCGAGCGAATAGAGATCCTGCACATCGGACGACGCAGCGACGTCTACCGATAATGAGGCAGAAGCACGACCTCCCAGCCCGGCATGGCTAGATCATGCCGCGGGCGACAGTTGTTGACGCGTGACCAGCCGCTTGTGTGGCTCCCAGCGGCCAAGTCGGCTAAACGGTCACCGATCACGCGATGCGAGTGGCAATTTGTGAAGTTGAGTCAGCTCGATGAGACGGTCCGACCTCGCGTCGTGCGTCAACCATGTGAGACCGGCCGGTCACGGGCTCAACCGTGACTCAGGTTCGATGAGACAGGACAACATGCGCGAGAGGGGTGTAGGAGAGAGCAGCCCTGCAACTGATAACTTGACATAATGTTGATTATCGGCGAATGGATTCTACGTCAGTAGCCGCATTCCTGGGAGACGTGACGCGTCCCGATCGAAGGTCCACGTGTAGCCGCAACCGGCCTGGATTCCGAGCTCGCTAATGAGCGAGTCGGCGAAGTCGCCGCCATGCGCGACATGTCTGATGGCCCGACGAACTGCGTCAGGTTCCTCGAGGATGATCTCTCTCGACTCGAGCAAACCTTGAAGAACATCCGCGGCGGATGCTCGGTCTACGCCGTACGCCCGCCGCAGCACCCAATACACCTCGACGAGTGTCACCGTGCTGACCAAGCCCTGGCTCGAGTCGCTCAACCCTTCGAAGATCCGACTCGCCAGGGCAGCCTGGGCGGGCTCGTCCTGCACGACATAACGTATGACAACGTTGGTGTCGAGGCCGATCATAATTCGGAGTTGGCGCTGGCCGCTTCGCGGATTGCCTCATCCATCTCCGGCAGGGTCACCGGCTTCCTCGTCGAGGCGATGGCTCCCTTCAAGGACGCGACCGATCTGGTTTCCGGGACCAACTCATAGGCTCCTGAATCCGTCCGAACAAAGTTCACCCGAGAACCCGACTGCAAGCCGAGAGCCTTTCGAACTTCCGCAGGAACAGTGACTTGTCCCTTACTCGTTACGGTGGCAGCAGGCACGATTCCTTACCTCGGGTCCGATTCCTTACATCATGGTAGGGTGGCTTGGGGCGCAGCGTCAAGCAGGCCGTGGCACATGGGGAAGTGGTCGGGGTCCCCTGGTCGGGTAGGACCAGCCCGCGTCTTCCGCGAGTTTGCCGTTGCGAGCGGCGCGTTTTTCGCCTCGGCGGAGATCCAGCGGGGCATGGACTGGAGCGGGCAGGGTCTGGGCTACGGTCCCGAAACCGAGCGCACCATCTACCTCGCCCCCGGTGGCAGGTGGTGTGGTCTGCCGCCACATCCAGTCTGGTGGAGCTGGTACTTCCCCGTCTATCAAAGCCTCGTCCAGCCATACCTGACCAAAGGCTCGGTCCGCGTCGACGACACCGGCCTGTTTCATGAGTGGCAGACGCAGCCGGCGAACAGAGATGAGTCACCGCTAGGCTCGCTGACCCGAAGGGAGAGTGGTTGCCGCCGGAATTCCTCGCGACGATCGATACCTCGGACCCACGCCTGTTCAACCCGCCGCTCCGCAGAGCTGCGCTGATTCCCGATGAGCTTGGGACTGTGACCTGAGATGGCCGAGTTCGGGATCCATTAGGTGGCGGCCGATGACCCCGATGACCGCTCCCCCGCAGCCAGGGCAATTGGCCAGAACGCTCAACATCCGGCATGCCCGCGCCACTCCCCAAATCAATGCCCCCAGGTCATTTCCATCATGAGCCCCCCGCTTAGAGCTGGAGATGGAGCCTCAGCGCGTCGTCGAGTTTGGACATCACATCGGCAGGCACCGGGCCCAGGACGGGCCCAACACGTTCCACGGTCACCGATCGCACTTGTTCCGTCTGCGCCTTGAGTCGACGCGCAAGCCGGTGACCTCTGCCAGCAGCAGCGTCTGAAACGAGGAAGATCCGAGCGACGTTGCTGGTCACGGGCACGACAGTCACCACGCCACGCCCCGAGCGCTCGGCTGCGGCGTTGGCGCGGTTGTCTCTTCCACTCGTCCCATGCCGCCGCGTAGTCCTGCTCCAGTCCGGGGTAAGGAAGGAGCCGGATCGCGTGCTGTAGCGCAGCTGACCGGGACGGCAGACCTGATGCGCGCATGTACGCGTCAAGAACGGCGAGGTCTTCTTCCGGCAGGCTGACGCTGAGCTTCCTACCGCAATCCTACTGTGGTGGCAACACAGGTGACTGCATACTCCACCGGTCCTGCAATCCGGCCGATTCACCCAGCCGATCCAGCAGGTCGGCACTGGCCTCCGCGACGACAAGCTGGCTTCTCGAGTCCGCGGGCAGGAAGCCATCGCTGACCATCAGGTCGCAGAAGGTGAGCAGGTGGTCGAAGAAGGCCTCGACATTCAGGAGTCCGATCGGCTTGCTATGCAGCCCGAGTTGCGCCCAGGTCCAGACCTCGAAGAGCTCCTCCAGGGTGCCGATCCCGCCCGGCATGGCGACGAAGGCCTGAGCCTGTTCGGCCATCCGAGCCTTCCGGGCGTGCATGTCGGGCACCACCTGCAGTTCGGTGACCTCCGAATGGGCGAGTTCGCGGTCCATCAGTTGGCGGGGGATCACCCCGATGACCTCTCCCCCGCCGGCCAGGACGGCATCGGCCAGAACCCCCATCAGCCCGACATGCCCCCCGCCGTAGACCAAGCCGTGCCCTCGCCGGGAGAGTTCCGCACCGAAGAGTTCGACGGCCTCGGCATGCGCCGGGCGCAGGCCGCGCGAGGCGCCGGTGAACACACAGACCCGCACGGACAAACCCCCTTCTGGCGTGTCGTGGCATCTCTGGAGCGAGTGAAGGACGCCTTCAGGCAAACCTATTGGCACAGGGCGTCCTTCACTCAGCAGCCCGTGACACCATGAATGCGTGGACGATACGTCGAGTCGTCGCGGGGTCTCGACGGCGCGGGTTTTGGACGCCGCGCTGCTCGCCATGATCAGCGGGGCGCTCTCGATGGTCGCGATGCAGGCAGTGAGCGGTGACTGGTTTCCGCCCGAGGTCTCGATCAGCCAGTACGGGGTCGGCGAGCACGACTGGATGCTGACGATGACGCTGTTGTTGCTGGCCGGCGCGTCGAGCCTGCTGTTCTGGGGTGCCTACCGGCAGGGTCCGGCCCGCAGGTGGCAGGTGGCGCTGCCCTGGACGATCTGGATCCTTGCCCTCGTCGTGATGGCGTTCGTCCCGACGAACGAGTGGCCCGGACCGTTGTCGTTGACCGGACAGGTTCATCAGGCAGCTGCCGTCTGCGGTCTGTTCACTGCCCCGATCGGCGCTGTTCTGATGGTCGCGCCGCTTGGCCGAGGCGCCGGGCCGGGACCGGCGGCACGGGCCAGGATCATCGTCATCGCCAGCGCGGCACTGAGTTGGTTCTTCCTGGGACTGTTGCTGTTGACCAACATCGACATCGACTTCACCGGATTGGGCTACCGACGCGCTTGGTCGCTGCACCAGACCATTGCCGTTGTCCTGGACCTCGTCATGATCTTCGCTCTGATCATCTGCCAGCGCGCACGGGGAGATGACGAGATGGTACGGCCCGGGACATCCCCGGCCTCGTCCACGTCCAGTTCTGTCGCTGGGTGACCCGCCACCACCCTGGGGCGGCGCGCTTCCCCTTCCTGGCGGGGCCACTGCCGCTGGCCTTCGTTCACCGCGGTGGCTCGGGCCGGGGCGCGGAGAACTCGCTGAGTGCGTTTTCGGCGGCCATCGATCTCGGCTACCGCTACCTCGAGACAGACGTGCACACCACGTCCGACGACGTCGCTGTGGTCTTCCATGACCGCACTCTGGACCGGGCGACCGATCGGACGGGCCGGATCGATCGCCTGCCGTGGTCGCAGGTCAGGAAGGCGCGCATCGCCGGGTCCGAGCCGATCCCCCGCCTGGATGAGCTCCTGGCTGCTTTTCCCGGCCTGCGGATCAACATCGACATGAAGTCCCCAGGCGCCGTCCCCGGGGTCACCAGAGCTATCCAACGGGCGGGGGCGCTGGACCGGGTCTGTGTCGCCTCGTTCGTCGATGCTCGGGTGGCCGCAGCCCGCCGCATGCTCGGCCCGCGGCTGTGCACGTCACTGGGCAGGCGTGGCGTGGCGGCCCTGCGGCTGGCCTCCTTCTCCCCGCGGGCCAGCGCGCTGCTCGGTGTGCGCGCAGCGTGCGCGCAGCTGCCCATGGCGATCGCCGGTCGCCCGCTGGTGGACCGCCGGCTGTTGGATACCGCACACGATCTGGGTATGCAGGTCCACGTCTGGACGCTCAACTCTCCGGCCGAGATCTCCTTTGCGCTGGACCTCGGCGTTGACGGCATCATGACCGATGCACCCGCCGTGCTTCGCGACGTACTAGAGGACAGGGGCCAGTGGCAGAGCAGTTGAGCCAGCGCGTGCCGGACTGGGTGAGCAGGCAATGCGAGATCGCCTCGCGACCGCTGTGGCCGGCGTGGGGAGCGCTGCTGCATTACGGTGCTCCCCTGGCCAGTCTCCCTGGTCGGGTCACGGTGACCGGGAGCGTTGACCCAACATTGCTTGCTGGCCCACTCATCGTGGTGGCCAACCACATCGGGGACTATGAGCCGATCGTACTGGCGCCGTCGCTGTACAAGGTGGGTATCCGCCCACGGTTCATGGCCACCCGTGGACTGATGACCGCCCCCGGCCTCGGGCCGTTGCTGGAACGGGCCGGCTTCATTCGGGTCGATCGGGGTAGCGAGGACGCCCGGCACGCGCTGACCGTGATGGAGACGGCCTTGCGCAACAACGGGCACATCCTTGTCTACCCCGAGGGCCGGATCGGGCTCGACCGTGACCTCTGGCCCGAACGCGGCCGCAGCGGGGTCGCCCGGATGGCACTGAATACTAGGGTCCCGGTCATCCCGGTCAGCTCGTGGGGTGCCCACGAAGTGCTGTGCTACGCCGACGACATACGCAAACTGGGTAGCTTCGCCCGCGCGTTCTGGCGTCAGCCCGCGATGAAGGTGCACGTCGGCCCGCCCGTACCGCTCGGTGACCTGAACGCGGACCGGATGGGCGACGCCAACCGGGCGCGTGCGCGGATCATCGCCGCCATCACGATCCAGTTGCAGGAGTTGCGACGACACGTGCCCGGGCGTCCCCGGCACCTGGATCCGACCCGGCCGTGCCCGGAGACGAGCACGGCAGCCTTCTCCGGCGGGCAGGTGCCCGCGGAGTTGCGTGCGCTCATCACGTCGGAGCGGCCGAACCCCTAGGCTGCCGTCAGCGCCCGGCGCGGCATACCGGAGGAGACCCACGAATGAGGCCCGAATTTGACGCTAGCGGGGACAACAGATGAGTACCGCAGCTGTGGATCGAGACACGATCGAAGCGCCGGGCGGCCGCGGACAGGTGCTCGCCTGGGGACTGTGGGACTGGGGGTCGGCGGCTTACAACGCCGTCATTCTCACCTTCGTCTTCTCGGTGTACCTGACGGACTCGGTCGGAGCTGATCTACCCGGCTCGATCAGCGCGAACAGTTACCTTGCCTGGTCGATCGGGATCGCCGGATTGTTCATCGCCCTGCTCGCCCCGGTCACCGGGCAGCGCGCGGATGCCGGTGGTCACCGCAAGCTCTCGCTCGGCTTCTGGACCGGACTCGTCGTCCTGTCAACGGCAGGACTGTTCTTCGTCGAGGACGAGTACTCCTACCTCTGGCTCGGGCTGGTGCTGCTTGCCCTGGGCTCAATCTTCTTCGAGTTCGCGTCGGTCTCCTACAACGCAATGCTGCGACAGGTCTCGACACCGGCCACCATCGGTCGAGTCTCGGGATTCGGTTGGGCCATGGGCTATTTCGGCGGAATCGTGCTCTTGCTGCTCGTCTATGTGGGGTTCGTCACCGGGGACGGGGACACGCGAGGAGCACTGGGCATCAGCAACGAAGCCGGCCTCAACATCCGCATGATCGCCCTGGTAGCCGCAGTATGGTTCGCCCTGTTCGCGATTCCCGTCCTGTTGAAGGTCCCCGAGACCCCTGGACTGCCCAAGGACAAACGCCTGGGCTTCGTCGCGTCGTACAAGAAGTTGTTCGCCGATCTGAAGGAGCTCTACCGGACCGACCGGCACACGGTGTACTTCCTCGGCGCGAGTGCGCTGTTCCGGGACGGGTTGGCCGCCATCTTCACCTTTGGTGCAGTCCTCGCGGTCACCGTGTACGACATCAACGAGGCGGACGTGCTCATCTTCGGCGTCGCCGCCAACGTGGCCTCTGCCCTCGGCGCGATCATCGGCGGACGGCTCGACGATCGGCTCGGGCCGAAGGCAGTGATCATGGGGTCGCTGATCGGAATGCTGGTCAGCGGCGGAATCCTCGCCTTCCTCTCGGGCCCGACCTCGTTCTGGATCTTCGGCCTCGCCCTGACCCTCTTCGTCGGGCCGGCCCAGTCCTCGTCGCGTACCTATTTGGCCCGGCTGACTCCGCCGGGCCGGGAAGGGCAGATGTTCGGTCTCTACGCCACAACCGGCCGCGCTGTGTCCTTCCTGGCACCCAGTCTGGTCGGGTTCTTCACCTTCGCCTTCGACTCAAACCGAGCCGGAATCATCGGCATCCTTCTGGTCCTGGCCGCCGGGACGATCGCGTTGGCTGGTGTACGGCCGCCCTCGGCCGAACTCGACGCGGCGCATGCGACTCAGGAGCGGCGCGAAACCTAGGTCGTGCTCGCCGGTCACGGTCCGCCAGGACGTCTCGGCCACCATGCCGGTACGGCCCTTCGGTAGGCGGTGTACTGCTCGCCAAAGCGCCGGGTCAGGGTCGGCTCCTCATACCACCGCACGAAACTGGACACCGCGATCGCCACGGCTCCCCCGTAGATCAGCACCCACGGCTGGGCGAAGACGAGTGCCTGGCCGAGAATCACTAACAGGACAGCAACGTACATCGGGTTCCTGACCCAGCGGTAGAGGCCGCGGACGACGAGGGTCTCGGTGGGCGCCGTGGGGGCGGGGGTCCCCCGCCCATCGGTTACGAAGCGGACGAAGGAGTCCAGCAGCCCCACAGATCCGACTGCGATGCATGTCCACCCGAGCGTGGTGCTCGCCCAGTGCCCCTCCCATTGCGGGCCGTTGCCAGACGCGACGATCCACAGCGGGATGCCGCCGGCCACCACACCCGGTACGCAGAGCAGAAAGATGCCAGCCCCCCAGGCGGCCTTCGACGTACGCATCAGGCAGTCCCCCTTCAGCTCCGAGCGAGGTTCGGGTCAGACCGGACCTCGTGTTGACCGGTCGGGCGCTGGCTGGGGTGGTCGCGGCGGTGTGAAGTGCTCAAGTCGTCTCCTGGTACGAGTGCGCTAATACGGGTTGACTAGCACAGCCGTATCAACAAACGGGGCTGGAAAGTCCGGAGTTTGGGCAATCCGAACGCGAGCGGGATGCGAATGGTGAGCAAGGACACCAACACGCTCCGTGCCGACATCGGGAATCATCCCGGCGGCCCGCTCGTTGGCTTCAGTAGCACAGTCCAGGGAGGGAACACAATGGGAGAGCGGTCATTGCGCGGCAGCCGGCTTGGCAGCATTAGCTACGAGACCGACCGCAACGCTGAGCCGATCGCGCGCCAGTTGATGCAGTACAAGTGCGCGAACGGACACTCATTCGCGGTCCCCTTTGCCGATGATGCCGAGGTACCGCTGGTCTGGGAATGCAAGAACGACGGATCGCTGGCCCGTCTTGTCGGTGGTGACGAGCCGTCCGCCAAGAAGGGGAAGCCACCGAGGACGCACTGGGACATGCTTTTGGAGCGGCGCAGTATCGAAGACCTCGAAGAGGTTCTCGCCGAGCGACTGGAAGTCCTACGCGGACGGCGTACCCGCTCCGCCTGACGCAACTAAGCGCAGCATCGAACCGCCCGGTCACCTGACCGGGCGGTTCTTTCTTGCTCGAGTCCATTCGGTACGGGGACAGACCATTGATTTCGCCGCTCGGTCGGAGCAGGCTGCCCGCAGCTATCCAGATTCGGGCGCCGCCCGGACGGCTGACCAGCGCGAGGCCCACATGGCATCACAGACCGCTGTCCCCCCTTCTGCCTCCGAACCAGTTCTCGACGCGGACGCTGCCCGCTTGGCCGAGATGGGCTACAAGCAAGAGTTGCATCGGGGGTTGTCGGGCTTCTCGAACTTCGCGGTCTCGTTTTCGATCATCTCCATCCTCGCCGGCTGTATCACCACCTACTACCTGGCGATGGATGCCGGCGGGCCGATGGCGATCACTCTCGGTTGGCCGTTGGTGGGGATCTTCGTGCTCATGGTGGCTCTTGCCATGGCCGAGGTGTGCTCCCGCTACCCCACCGCCGGCGGGCTGTACTGGTGGGCCGGTCAGCTGGCGAAGAAGAACAAACGGGTCTGGGCCTGGTACACCGGCTGGTTCAACTTCCTCGGCGAGGTCGCAGTGACCGCGGGCATCGACTACGGGGCAGCCATCACCTGGATGGCGCTGATGAACCTGGTCTTCGGCCTGGAAGTCACGGCCCTGACCACGTTCATCGCGTTCCTCATCATCATCGTGCTGCACGGCCTGCTGAACACCTTCGGCGTCAGCCTGGTCAAATTGCTTTCGAACGTGAGCGCCTGGTGGCACATTGCCGGGGTGGCGCTCATCGTCGCCGTGCTGGTCTTCGTCCCGGACCAGCACCAGACCCTGCAGTTCACCTTCTTCGAGTTCAAGAACGAGACCGGCTGGACCAACGTGGTCTACGTCTTCCTCATCGGGCTGCTGATGGCGCAGTACACCTACACCGGATACGACGCCTCGGCGCACGTCGCCGAGGAGACCATCAACGCCTCGCGGGAGGCGCCGAACGGCATCGTCCGCAGCGTATGGGTTTCGATCATCGCCGGCTGGATCCTGCTCATCGCGGTGACCGCCGCGATCCAGGACTATGCCGCGCAACGGGCCACCGACACCGGGCTGCCGCCGGCCCAGATCTTCATCGATGCAGCAGGCCGGACGACGGGGATCTTCCTGCTGTTCATCTGTGCGGTCGCCCAGTTCTTCTGCGGGATGGCCTCGGTGACCGCGAACTCGCGGATGTCCTTCGCCTTCAGCCGGGACAACGCCCTGCCTGGGTCCAAACTGTGGGCCAAGGTGAACCCCCGGACCGGAACGCCGACGAACTCGATCTGGCTGTGCGTCACGCTCTCGGCGATCCTGGTCCTACCCTCGCTCTACAGCCTCACCGCCTACTTCGCGGTGGTCTCGATCGCGGTGATCGGCCTCTACATCGCCTATGTGACACCGGTGTTCCTCCGGCGGCGCAATCCCGATTTCGTGAACGGCCCGTGGAGTCTCGGCAAGTGGAGCGCACCGGTCGGCTGGATCGCGGTCGCTTGGGTGACCTTCATCGTGATCCTGTTCATGCTGCCGCCGTACTCCCCGGTCACCATCACCACGTTCAACTATGCGCCGGTGACTGTCGCGTTCGTCCTCATCCTGGCCACCGTGCTGTGGTTCACAACGGGCAGAAAGAACTTCATGGTCAGGCCGCCGGAAGGACACACGACGGTCCCGGCGAAAGAGATTCTGCACGAGTGAGCGGGCCAGCACTGGCTGTCGAGGATCTGCGCCTGCGGGTCGAGGACGGCACGATCGACACGGTGGTCGTCGCCTTCACCGACATGCAGGGGCGGTTGCAGGGCAAGCGCTTGCACGGCCGATTCTTCGTCAACGAGGTCCTGGAGCATGGGACCGAGGGTTGCAACTACCTGCTGGCGGTCGATGTCGACATGAACACCGTCGACGGGTACGCGATCAGTTCCTGGGAGCACGGGTACGGCGACATGGAGTTCACCCCGGACCTCTCCACCCTCCGCCTGATCCCCTGGCAGCCGGGCACCGCGATGGTGCAGTGCGACCTGCGCTGGCTCGACGAGGAGCACAGCGCCGTACGCCAGTCGCCGCGCACGATCCTGGCCGAGCAGGTGGCCCGGGCAGCGGAGCGGGACTTGGTCGCCTTCGCCGGCACGGAGTTGGAGTTCCTCCTGTTCGACACCACCTACGAGCGGGCTTGGGCCTCCGGCTACCGCGGCCTCACCCCGGCCAACCAGTACAACGTGGACTACTCGATCCTGGGCACATCACGGGTTGACTCGCTGCTGCGGGAGCTCCAGAACGGCATGTACCGCGCGGGCCTGACACCCGAGTCGATCAAGGGTGAGTGCAACCTGGGCCAGCACGAGATCGCCTTCCGCTACGACGAGGTCCTCCGTACCGCCGATCAGCATGCCGTCTACAAGAACGGGGCCAAGGAGATCGCCGCGCAGCACGGCAAGGCGCTCACGTTCATGGCCAAGTACGACGAACGCGAGGGCAACTCCTGTCACATCCACATGAGCCTGCGCGGCTCTGATGGCTCAATGGTGTTCGACAACGGAGACGGTCCGACAGCGCTGTTCGAGAGATTCGTGGCCGGGGTTCAAGCGACCCTGATCGAGTTCACCCTGCTCTACGCCCCGAACATCAACTCCTACAAGCGATTTGCCCCCGGCTCGTTCGCGCCGACGGCTGTCGCCTGGGGAAAGGACAACCGGACCTGCGCGCTGCGGGTCGTGGGACACGGGGCCGGGCTGCGGGTGGAGAACCGGCTGCCCGGCGGCGACGTGAACCCGCATCTCGCCCTGGCCGCCATGCTGGCCGGTGGGCTGTACGGCATCGAGCACGAACTCGAACTCGAACCCGAGTTCGTCGGCAATGCTTACACGTCTGACAAGCCGACCGTGCCGCGGACACTGCGTGCTGCGCGGGAAGCATTCGCCGCCTCGACGGTGGCTCGGGACTTCTTCAGTGACGAGGTTGTGGACCACTACGTCAACTACGCCGACGTCGAATTGGCTGCCTTCGACAGCGCGGTCACCGACTGGGAACGCGTCCGAGGTTTCGAGCGCTTGTGAGTGAGCATCGCAGCGAGGAACGAGCGAGGAGCGGAGCGAACAACGCGAGCGGAGCGAGCCATGACACTGTGAATACCGACTCCACTTTCGAGGTGATCGACCCGGCCACCGAGGAACACGTCACCACCGTGGCGCTGGCATCGGTCGAGCAGACCGACGAGGCGATCGCGCGGGCGCGCACCGCTTTCCAGACCTGGCGGCGGATCGACCCAGCCGACCGAGCTCGGCTGCTACGTCGATTCGCCGATGCCGTCGATGGCGCCATCGAGGAACTAGCCCAACTCGAGGTACGCAACTCCGGTCATACGGTCGGCAACGCGCGCTGGGAGGCCGGCAATGTTCGTGATGTCCTGAACTATTACTCCGCGGCACCCGAACGGCTGTTCGGCCGCCAGATTCCGGTGGCCGGCGGGGTGGACATCACGTTTAAGGAGCCGCTCGGCGTCGTGGGAATCATCGTCCCTTGGAACTTCCCGATGCCGATCGCGGGCTGGGGCTTCGCGCCGGCTCTCGCCGCGGGAAACACCGTGCTGCTCAAGCCCGCCGAGCTCACACCGTTGACGGCGATCCGGATCGCGGAGCTGGCGCTGGAGGCCGGCCTGCCCGAGGACGGGTTCACGGTGCTGCCCGGCAAGGGCTCGGTCGTCGGCCAGCGACTGGTCACCCATCCGGACGTCCCCAAGATCTGCTTCACCGGCTCCACCGAGGTCGGCAAGGCGATCATGGCCGAGGCGGCGCGCCACCTGAAGCGGGTGACCCTCGAACTGGGCGGAAAGGGCGCGAACATCGTGTTCGCCGACGCCGATCTGGAGCAGGCTGCGGTGACCGCCCCGTATGCCGTGTTCGACAATGCGGGTCAGGACTGCTGCGCCCGCAGCCGAATCCTGGTGCAGCGCAGCGTGTACGAAAGGTTCATGGGACTACTCGAACCTGCGGTCGCCGGTGTACGGGTCGGCGCCCCCGCCGAGGATTCCACCGAGATGGGTCCTCTCATCAGCGCCAGTCAGCGCGACTCGGTCTCCTCCTTCGTCGAGGGCGACGGGGTGGAGGTCGCGTTTCGCGGTTCCGCCCCGCAGGATCGCGGATGGTTCTACCCGCCCACCGTTGTCCTCCCACGGGCCAGCACCGACCGGGTGTGGACCGAGGAGGTGTTCGGACCGGTCGTCGCAGTGCTGCCCTTCGAGGACGAGCACGAGGCGATCGAGATGGCCAATGCCAGCGCGTACGGTCTGTCCGGGTCGATCTGGACGCGCGACGTCGGGCGAGCAATGCGGGTGGCCCGCGGAGTCGAGGCCGGAAACCTCTCGGTGAACTCCCACTCGTCGGTGCGCTACTCCACGCCGTTCGGCGGCTTCAAGGCTTCCGGTATCGGCCGGGAACTCGGGCCAGACGCGCTGGACAACATGACCGAGGTCAAGAACGTGTTTCTCGCCACCGGTGGGCCGTAGATGGCTCGGGATCGAATGAGCGGCGGCCGATTGGACGGCCGTACCGCAGTCGTCACCGGAGGATGCAGCGGTATCGGGTTGGCCACCGCTCGACGATTCGCAGCCGAAGGCGCCCGGGTCGTGATCGGTGATGTGGATGAACTGTCCGGAGCCCGGGTCGCCACTGAACTCGAAGGGCACTTCGTCGCCTGTGACGTGACCGATCCCGCTCACGTTGACGCGCTTTTCGCGGTGACCAACGAGAAGTACGGCAGCGTGGACGTGGCCTTCAACAACGCCGGCATCTCCCCTCCCGAGGACGACTCGATCCTGACCACCGGCCTGGAGGCATGGCGTCGGGTGCAGGAGGTCAACCTCACCAGCGTCTATCTCTGCTGCAAGGCAGCGATCCCGTACATGGTCGAACAGGGCAAGGGCTCGATCATCAATAC
>JBPCPI010000236.1:0-19901 GCA_050999295.1 Geodermatophilaceae bacterium
GAGCCGTCCGTACGCGCTCGGCTCCCGCTCTCGCCCACTCCGCGCACCACGCTCAACCGCCGCCGGGACCGGGCCAGCGCCGACCGGCAGGACCTGTACGACGTGCTCGACGCCGCTCCGATCTGCCACTTCGGCGTCCTGGTCGACGGTGCTCCGCTGGTGCTGCCGACAGCGTTCGGATTCGACGTCGACGGCCCGGAGGACGGCGGCACGCTCTACCTGCACGGCTCGGTCGCCTCGTTGAGCCTGTTGGCCGCTCCGCAGCGGCCGATCTGCGTGACGTTCACGGTGCTGGATGGCTTCGTGTTGGCCCGGTCCGCCTTCCACCACTCGATGAACTACCGGTCGGCGGTCGTCATGGGCACTCCTCGGGTGGTCGCCGACGCGGAGGAGAAGGCACGTGCGCTGAGCCTGGTCGTCGACCACGTCGTACCCGGCCGGATGGCAACCCTGCGAGCGCACACCCGCAAGGAACTCGCCGCTACGACCGTGCTGGCCATCGGGCTGGCCGAAGCCTCGGTCAAGATCCGGACCGGAGACCCCATCGATGACGAGTCGGACATGGTCGCAGGCGCCTGGGCGGGGGTGATCCCGATCCGCTTGGTCGCTGCCGACGTCGTCACCGCAGCCGACTCACTGAGTCCTGACCCGCCTGCCAATGTTCGCGCCAGAGCCGCCGGCTTGAGCTAACTCGTCTGTAACCGCAGGAGGCGCTCAAAATGCGGCGTCGATAACACGTTCACGTCTTGGGAACGCAGCTCATCATGCGTCGCCCTACTTCGCGTCCCAGCACGCGATAGGCCTCGAAGTCGAACTCTCCGTAAAGTTGCTGCCCGGTGGAGCGCAAGGGAAACTCTGGATGCTCGATTGCGTAGGCCTTGGCGTCCCAGGGAAGCAGGTCGGTGGTGATCAACCTTCCGTAGATGATGTCCGTGGCTGGCTGGTCGGCTGGCCAGGAGGCCGTGGCGAGGACGACCGAAGTCTTCGCGTAGCCGTCGACGTCGATCTTCATTGGATCGGGAACGATCGCGATTTCGACGCCCAGGTCCATGCGGGCAGTTGCCACCGCGGCGCCAAGGGTGGCGAACTCGTCCTCCTTGTCGCCGGAGGCATCCAGCACAAATAGGCGTTGGGGCCGCGACCTCAGCGCCTCGACGAGTGCGAGGTTTTCGTAGTGACCGCCATCGGTCACATAGAGCCAACGATCATCGATCTGGGTCCGACCTGCGGCTTCCCGGAACACCCACCAGATGCCCGGCGAACTGGACAGCCGGCGCAGCGTCCTGGTCAGAACATTGGGGTCTCGATTCACAAGCGCCGGGTTGCGCAGCCAGACGCCGAGCCGGATGTTGGCCATCGCCAGGAGCAGCCGGAACGGCTTCGACGTTGCGTTCCGGCCGGTGATCGGCGAGATTGCGGCTCCGCTGATGGCGACGGCTGCAGGCACTGTCACTGCTCGCGGACTGAAGGATTCATAGTCCTTGGTCCGAGCATCCCTGGCGGCCCTCCCGGCTGGCAGCCGATCGTCGGTCATGCCGATGTGGTCACGGGAGAAGACGAAGGACGTGCACTCCCGCCCGGGTGGCACAACGCCCGGCTCTGAGCAGCTGGCTGCCGCACAGATGTTCAGGTTGATTCCTGCCTTGTCAAGGGACGTGAGCGTCCAGAGTTCCTTGTACGGCCGGGGCTTGACTGCCTTACCGTCGAAGCGCACCGCGAAAGCGGAGGCGACCTGCTCGCGATAGAAGGTGTGCATCGTCGATCGGTTGGCGTTGGTGATCAGGCAGACAAGGGCGAGAACCGCGACGGGTATCCAGACCTGGATCTGATTCACAGAAACTTCCGGTCTCGCGATCGCGAGGTCCCGGGTCCAGCGCAGCAGCGCCACGAAGGCGATCAGAAGAACCAAGACGGTGGCTAGCCACGGGAGCAACCTGTGTCTGATCTTGTCGCGGAAGGCAACCGAAAGTCGGCGACGGAAGACGCCGAGCTTCTTCCGTTCCGGTGCCGAAGCACCCTCCTTGGGAGTGCTTTTGCCCGCGGCGCCCTTGGCCATCGCTCCGACAGCGGTAACTAGCGCGATCAAAGTCGCCAACTGGACCGAGAATCCACTTTGGTCGAAATAGCCACCCTCGACTCTGTCTATGAGGTCTTCGAACTCGAGTCGAACAGGGGTCGGCCTTGCAGCTTCATCGGGTACCAGTACTTCGAGCTGAGGAGGGGACCGGACGAAAGGTAGGTCTGAGACATGGGCAGTACCGGTTGCGCCACATGCGCCGAAGGGCCGGCCCGCAGCATCGGAGGCTCGGACGGTCTCGATGACAGCGGCTTCGAAAGATTCCGTCAGGGCAGCTTCGCAGCCGTCGGATGTCGGAAAACCGAAACCGTCGATGATAGAGGCAACTGTCACAGTCGGATTGTTCTCGTGTGCCAGCCGAGCGAGCGCCGTCGTTGTATGTGGGACGACGACCAAGAGCAGGAGCCCACTGACGCCGGCCAGCAGCCCTACCCGGGCGCTCGTCCTGAGCCTTTGCCGCCAGGGATATGGCCGGCTGACCAGATCGGCGCCGAAGTACAACAAGATGCTGGCGGTGGCCACACCGAGTGGCAACACCCAGAGCAGGTGAAAGAGCCAGTCGTCCAATGTGCGCCAGCCGGGGAGGTCGGCGCTCGGTTCAGCCATGGACAGGCTCTCGAATACGTCGTACTTACGTAACCAGCCAGCGACAACAATCGCCAGCAGGCGGAGCAGCATGGCAGCAAGGGCAAGATTGACGGCAATACCCCACAACAGGGTGATGGCGCCCCATAGCACCTGCTTGCCTGAGGGGGCGAGGTAACGCGTGTTGTTCCGCAGCCGGTGTTCCTCAGCAGATCTCTCGACGAACACCTTGTCATCACGATGATCCGGATCCGGCGGCGTGTTGCTCACCCACAGGGAGGCGAAAGAGCTGGCCATGTACGAGCCGCCAGACACGGCGTACACGGGTGTAGATCGTTTCAGTTGTCCAGCGTCTTGAAACACTTGTAAAGCACCCAGGGTGAACGACGCCGAACGCATCCCTCCGCCGCTGCAGGCAATTGCAGTTTCCGGACGGCGCCTGCGGTCATCGAGTTCTCTATTGGTAGACGGCTCGGCGACACCGTCGCAATGGCACACACGAGGCTTCTTGAGCCAGGCTATGGGGACTCTTCTGCGCAAGAATCCGAACATCTTCTCGCGCCAGGACTTAACGGCCTCTCTGGGCAAGGGCTCACCGGCCCGCATGGGGCGTGCGTCAGGGACCTCGATTGGCAGGGACTGGGCTGCCTTGGCCTGAGCAGACCAGGCGACGAGCGAAGCCACGAGTGCTAGCACTGCCGCGGCGGCTCCCAGCACCTGAACCCAGATCGTCAGGCCGGTTGAAAGAGCACCGGCACCTTCGACTGTGAGCTGGATGTCCTCAATGACATCCATTACACCCGCACTGAGGACTATGACTGCCAATACCGCGGCGGCGACCCGCAGCACTGTGATCCACGCGGTGTTCGGCTGACAGCAGCGCGGCGTCAGTGCCGAAGTGAGGTCGGCATAGCGCAGGAGTGCCACGGCAGCCGACAGGCCTCCAACCAAGAGGAACACGATCATGACCGCGTCCAGGGCCAGTGAGAGCTGGACTGCCTGGTCGGGCAGTTCGGGGCTGTCTGCGTCCGGCCACGTGCTCATTCGGCGGTAGGGCTGTTGGCCGAGCAGCAAGATACCCGCGATGACGTAGGCGATTAGTGCTCGTCGGGCGGAGCCGCGGCAGCGGACGATGGCGGCAACCAGAGCCCGCGAATTCGTGGGGCCATCCGGAGTGTGACATTGGGGCTTGCCCGTATGAGGCATCGCATCCCTCGCTTCGATGATCATGAAGGGTGCTCGCGGCTTCACGGAATGTAAATAGGCAAAAGTCAGGTGATCATCTCGCGCGATGGTCTTTGTTGCGGACCGAAATAGCCCTACGCAGGGCACCAACCAACTGACACTAGTGCGGCTTGTCGGGACCGGTGGTCTGGCTGAACTCGATCAGGTGACCGTCCGGGTCCTGCAGGAAACAGCGATCTCGCCACCCCAGGGCGGCTCATTCGGCGGCGCCAGGAAGCGGAGCCCTCGGGCCTCGAGATCGGCAAAGACCTAGCGGCAGTCGCTGACGTGCAGCCCTACCTCGCCGGTCAGATGGCTTCGCTCGGTCGGCGCAACCAAGCTGATGCCGGGTTTGTCGTCGGTGCCAGGACTCGGGGTCACCAGATGCAGCCGGCCGGCACCGAGGCGGAGCTGGGCGTAGGTATCCCATGCCGTGGTAGCGGTGGCGCCGAGTCCCTCGACATAGAAGTGCAGGGACCGTCCGAGATCGGACACGACCAGCATCGGCGCGATCTCGGCCGTGCCGTCGGGAAAGGTCCGGTCAGCCATTGGCGAATCTTGGCACGGCACGAGCCGACCGTCGCCCAGAGGGACTTTCTCCGGAGAAAGTGCGGTCTGCTCACCTCCAGAAGTGACTTTCTCCGGAGAAGGTACGGTCAGGCTTCCCAGCGGACCTCTCCATCGACGACCACATCGGTAGGCGCCAGCCCGATTGCCCGGGCTACGGCGATCGACGCCTCGTGGTCCGGATAAACGTGGGCCACTACGAGTTCGACCTGCTGCTGTCGCAACCAGGCCACCATCGTCCACGCAGCCTCCCGCGCGTACCCATGACCTTGCTGCGCCGCGCCCAGCACCCAAGCGACATCGCCGGCCAATCGGCCGTCCTGCTCGGTGATGGTCGCCTGAACGGTGCCCACCGCCTGTCCGTTGTCGTGACGCCGGACGACCCAGTTGAGCCAGATCTCCGAGCCGTCGGCTGAACGGCCGACCACCTGCCGCTCATAGCGCTGCCGAAGCTCGGAGGCGGTGGCCGGCTCGCCGCCGATGAAGGTATGCAGGGCGGTGTCATTCAGGATCGGCGCCATCTCGACCGCGTCATCGACACGCAGCGGCTCGAGTGTCAATCGCTGGCTGCTGACCACCGACGCAGGCGAGGCCATCCGCGGCCCACCGACGCTTACCATCAGCACCCAGCGTATTGGGTTCTCCGGACATGCCGAGCTTCAGCCACTCGTCGACGAGCCCAAAATCGTGGCTTCTCGGTGTTTATGAGGGCGATGGACGGTCCCACTCGCTGTCGAGGGTGCCCCGGTTTACCTCGGTAGGATCGTGTCCAAGTCGCTCAACGAAGCCGTCTCGTTCCTCGATTACGAAGTAGTTGTCGTAGAGGTTGAACGACGCCACCCATCTATCAAGGAAACCTTCTTGCCCGAGAACTCCCGCGAAGGACAGCTCGAGGTCGTCGTAAAGGAAGCACGCCTGCGTTTCCCAGGAGATTCCCGAGAACGGTGGAAGGTCAAGAGTGACGGTCGCGACCCGTGCTTCATACACGCCGCCCAAAATGTGAATCGGACGGTTCTCACCACGGCCCAAGCTCATATCAATCTCGACCGCCTCAGCGATCGCGCGACCGAAGATGCAAAAGGGGGCGCCCGTGTCTACAAGAGCACGAACGACGATGCTCAAGCCGTAGTTACGAACGTTCAGGTCGACAGTAGGCCTTGGGATGGGACGGCGACCCTGCCGCGGCTCTTCCTCTCGGTATGGAAAGACCTGGAAGCGGGATGAACTAGGGATGACTAACCCAGTCCGACGGCGAGCGCCTCCGTTTCGCGTGCTGCCCTTTGCAGAACGGCGCCGTGGGCTTCCCCGCCCATCTTGCGCATCAGCCGGACAACCTCACGCGAACTTGGAGAGTGGGCGATGACGCGGCCGTCTTTGAGCGCGACCCACTCGCCCACGTAACCATCCAGGACATCGGGTCGGCGCACGGCCTCCACCCGGTCTGGGCGACGTGCGACGCTCATGGCACGAAGGTACGGCAGCCTTCGCGTGACCCGCCAGATCGTTCGCTTGATGCTGCTCATGATCATTTGGGGTTCCCTGCTCATTCGAGTCGAACATATGTTCGATCATAAGTTGACGTCCTACTACAGATTACGCGAAACGCGTAACGCGTACAAGGTAATGTGCGGCCATGGATCACGAGGGGCGCGACGCGATGCGCGTGCTGTCTGACGTCCTGTTCGGCCAGCGGTACCGGTTGGAACTGATGGTCGCGATCGCCTCTTCAGACGATGGGCTTGTCTGTCTAACCGACTTGGCTGCGACCCTGGAAGTAACGCTTAGCAATCTTCAACGGCCACTAAGTTCCCTGACGCGAGCTGGACTGCTTAGCAAGCTGCCGTCCGTCGACTCGAAACGTCGTTTCTACCGACGAAACGAAAGCTTGGGATGGGCCTTCGCGGTGGAGATCGCTGACTCAGCTCAGCGTCTCTCCTGGATGACTCACGATTGAACATCTGGATGAGCGCTTGGCCATGCTCCAACACCAACACCCACTCCCAGCGAGGCAATCGCTTCATCGGGCCTGGCAAGTGGGCTCCCAACCACATTGATCTCGGTAGGGTCGTCGCGAGCGAGGGTAGGTGGCATGTCGACCGTCGACTGGTTTCTCAGCGCAACCGAGCGGGGAAACAAGGCGTCGGATCTGCCGCTGTGGTGCGAAGGCAACCTCGTGGTCCCGCGGGTGCATGGGGCGGTGTACTTCGACCGGCTCGTCACAGCCGTCGAGCATCTCGACGCCGGGGACCACTTGTTCTTCACCGACTGGCGCGGCGACCCGGACGAGCGGATGCGGCCCGAGGGGCCCACGGTCGCCGAGTTGTTCAGTTCAGCGGCCCGCCGCGGGGTGATCGTCAAAGGACTGATGTGGCGCTCGCATTCGGACAAGATGTCCTACAGCGAAGAGGAGAACCGGCACCTCGGTGACGAGGTCGAGGAGGCTGGCGGGGAGGTCCTGCTCGACGAGCGGGTACGCCGATTCGGCTCCCACCATCAGAAGTTGGTTGTCCTGCGGCACCCGAAGCAGCCGCGGCGTGACGTCGCATTCGCCGGCGGAGTCGATCTGTGTCATGGCCGCCGCGACGACGCCGACCACAACGGGGACCCGCAGGCACCGCCGATGTCGAAGAAGTACGGCCCACGCCCGCCCTGGCACGACGTGCAACTCGAGATGCACGGGCCGGTCGTCGGAGCGTTGGACACCACGTTCCGCGAGCGCTGGTTCGACCCGACTTCCCTGGACGCGCACGACCCCATTGCCTGGGCGAAGGACAAGCTGACCAACGCCGATCTGACCGCGGACCCGCTGCCCGATCAGCCGCCGGATCCACCGGCCTGCGGACCGCATGCGGTTCAAGTGCGGCGCACGTACCCCTCGATTCGTCCCGGCTATGACTTCGCTCCGAAGGGGGAACGATCCGTCGCCCGCGGGTACGGCAAGGCGATCCGGCGGGCAAGGCGGCTGATCTATCTCGAGGACCAGTACATGTGGTCGACGCAGGTGGCCAAGCTCTTTGCCGATGCCCTACGGGATAACCCGGACCTGCACCTGGTCGTCGTCGTACCCCGCTATCCCGACGTGGACGGACGTTTGGCCCTCCCCCCGAACCAGGTAGGCAGAGCCGAGGCGATCGCGATGTGCCAGAAGGCCGGTCAGGGTCGGGTGCACGTCTTCGATGTGGAGAACCACGCGGGCACCCCGGTGTACGTGCACGCCAAGGTCTGCATCGTCGACGACATCTGGGCCGCGGTCGGCAGCGATAACTTCAATCGCCGCTCATGGACGCACGACAGCGAATTGTCCTGCAGCATCCTGGATTCCACTGTGGACGAACGGCAGCCGACGGACCCCAGCGGCACCGGCGACCGGGCCAGGGCTTTCGCCCGTGATCTCCGGCTCACCCTGTGGCGTGAACACCTAGACCGCGCCAAAGACGGCAGGTCGGACTCCGACCTGCTGGATCCGGTGTCCGCGGTCTCGGCGATCACGGCGTCGGCCGACGCCCTGGAGGAGTGGCATCGCCGCGGCCGGGCCGGACCCCGCCCGCCGGGACGGCTGCGCCCGCACCAGCCGGAGAAACTGGGGCCGGCTACGCGGATCTGGGCGGTGCCGGTCTATCGGATGATGTATGACCCCGACGGCCGCTCCTGGCGGGACAAGTTGCATCGCCGCTGGTGAGCCAGCCGGGATTGGCTGCGCCGGGTCCCCGCTCGAGCATGATCATGAGCGGCTCGGGTGCAGGTCGTACCGCACGTCCGGCGCTCATGATCTGCTGCTGGATCGCTCGACCACGACGGCCGACGGGTAACCGGGTCGGCGGTAACGTAGCGCCATGCCATCCACGGGCCGGGTTGGGCGGATTGTCTGCTTCGCCTTGTCGGTCCTGCTGCTTGGGACCGCGGTCCTGCTGCTCACCGACGCGGTTCAGGTGGACACCGAGCCAGAGGCGAGCAAGCTGATCGTGCTGGCCCAGGTGCTGGCAACAGGCTCGGTGGCCTTCATGATCGGTGCCCTGGTCTGGACCGTGGCCGCGCGCGTCGGATCTGGTCCAGTCGGGCCGGAAGCCCGGCAGTCGTCATCGGCCGGCGCGCAGTCCGGCCGGGCTGAGCCGGAGCACCCCGGGACGGGGCACCCGCACCCGCACCCGCCTCCGGGGTACGGCGGCGGCCCGGCACAGGAGGCCTGGGTGCCGCCGCCCCATCAACCACACCATCCACACCAACCGCAGGGCTCCGGCTCGCCGCCGGCGTGAGTCAGTCCGGCGCTCGCCCGGTTGCGGAAGCGGGATCCCGGGTACGGACCGGGGCGCGCGCCGCCGCGACAGCCGCGGTGAAGTCGGCGCAGTGACGTAGCTCGGCAGACATCGGATCGACGATCAGCCGGGCGGCCACCCCATGGACCGCCGTACGTAGCGCCCGCTCAGCCTGCGCGCCGCGTCGTCGGGCGCCCACTCGCGCGGCCCGTCGACCGGCACCCGCCGTCAGCAGGCCGAATAGCAACCCGCCGAGCAGAAGCAACGTCGGCAGCGGGAGGCCGACCACGTCCGGGGAGTCCACCTCGATCTGCAACCAGCCCAGCGCGGCGAGCAGGATCAGCCACAGCCCGCCCAGCACCGCTGTGCCCAGCAGGGTCCATTGCAGGCGGCTGACCGCCTTCCACCAGCGCGGCTGCTCGCGCACCGGTAGCTCCACCGCCCCGACGGCCCGGTCCAGGGCATCTGACAGGTCGTCCTCGCTGGCCCGGCCGGCTGCCGCGACTGCGGTGTGCCAAGGGCCGGTCAAATCCTCTGCAGCCCGGTTGATCTCGGCTCGTACGGCCGAGTCCACCCGCGCCTGCTGGGCCGACGTCGGCGCCGGAATCGACGTACGGGCGACCACCATCGTCTCAAGGTCGGAGGCAGCGGTGGAGGCACCTGCGCTTGACGACCCGGCGACCCGATCACTCAGATGCAGCCGGTGCAGTGGATCCGGACGCAACCGGGCCAGCCATCTGGTCAGCGGGAAGCCGACGTGTTCCTTGGCCCGCATCTCGTACGAACTGGCCACCGCGGCGGAGACGGCGGGGACCCCCGCGGCCGCCGCCAAGGCGTCGACCAGGCCGTCGGAGGGTTTCTCGGCAACGGTCACGGGGTGATCGAAACCGTGCACCGCAAGCTCCGCCGCCGCCCGGTCCACATCGGCGGTCAGCCGGGCCGTGGCAGCGCGGGTCTTTCGCACCCGATCCCGCAGGACCGCGACCAGCCGGTCGGTACCCAAGCCGGTGGTGGCCGAGGTCGCGATGATCGTCGGCTTGTCGAATCCGTCCTCGGCCAGCAACCGGCGCAGGTCGGCCAAGCATGCTTCCTGCGCAGTCTCAGACAGTTCGTCGATGTGGTTGAGGGCGAAAATCATGACCGAGCCGTGCTTCGCCAGTGGCGCGAGGTAACGGCGGTGCAGGACCTCGTCGGCGTACTTCTGCGGGTCCACCACCCAGACCATCAGGTCCACCAACTCCACCAGCCGGTCGACCTCCAGGCGGTGGGCCAGCGCAGTCGAGTCGTGGTCGGGCAGGTCGAGCAGGACCAGACCGGCA
Source organism: Geodermatophilaceae bacterium (assembly GCA_050999295.1). Classification (GTDB taxonomy): domain Bacteria; phylum Actinomycetota; class Actinomycetes; order Mycobacteriales; family Geodermatophilaceae; genus JACCQS01. Next base: position 10,026 of record JBPCPI010000236.1, read on the forward strand.
AGCGCATCGGCGCCCGGACGAAAAAGGACGTGGCGCTGCTGGATTCCGAGCCAATCCAGCAGGCCGGCGGCGCCGTCGGCTTCCGGGCCCCAGCTGCAGGCCTGCGGGATCGCGGTCGTCGGCCGCCGTACGCCGACCTGCGCCAGCTGCTCGCCGGCCAGCCGGTTGAACAGCGACGACTTTCCCGACCCGGTCGAGCCCGCGAGTGCGACGACGGTGTGCTCGGTGGAGTGCTCCAGGCGCTGTCCGGCCCGTTCCAGCACGGTGCGCGCAGCGGCCAGTGAGCTGTCGGGGAGGCGGCCCTGACCAGCCTGAGTCGCATGCGTCAGCGCCGCCAACCGGGCCTGCAGTTCCGGGCCGTCGCCGGACGGGGATCCGCGGCGCACGGCCAACGAATCGAGGAGACCCTTTTTCATTTGTCCGCCTCGCTCGCTGCGCTCACCGGTCGGTCCGCTCTACTGCTTCCGCCTCGTGCGCTGCGCGCACCGGTCGGTCCGCTCCTCCCTCGCTGGCGCTCGGTCGATGCTCCCTCCCTCTCGGCTGCGTGGGCCGTGGACGGCCCTACGATGCTCCCGCCCTCTCGGCGGGTTTTCATTCGTCCGCCTCGCTCATCGCAGCGCCGCCCGCCGCGCTGGTAGCCGCCGTGAGACGCCGCGGCAGGTCGGGGTCCACACCGAGACCATCGAGCAACTGCAGGTAGCGACGCAACTCCGCGCCGAGCAGGGACTCGACCCGGGCCTCCAGGTCCTGCCGAGCCCGAGCGGCCAGCGACCGTACGGCCTGATCCCCGAAGATCGCTTCGAGCAGCTTCTGGCCGACGATCGCCATGCCACCGGCGACGCCGAACTCCGCGCCGGTGACACCGGCGGTCGAGGCGAAGACCACGATCATCAGGCTCACCCCGATCCCGTTGACGCCGTACGCGAGGACGCGGGCCACCGAGCGCTTGTCCGAGCCCTCCTCGCGGACCAGCTGCATGACAAAGCCCTACCAGTCCCGGATCGCGCGCGACGCGGACTCGCGGAAGTCCGGCGAGATCGACTCCAGACCTGGCCCGTGCTGATCGAGCAGGGCGGCACCGGCCGGCGTCTGCCGCCACGCGGCGGTGGTCTGCTCGGCGGCTGATTCGGCGGCTGACCGCAGCATCGCCTCGAGTCCGGTCTCCACTGCTTCGGACAGTTCTCGTTCGGGCGCTGGCCGGCCGCGCAGACTGGCCGAGAGCCGGTCGCGCAGCCACCCGATCCGGCGCTCCAGGCTGCGCAGCAGCTCACCGGTGCCGACGAATTCCTGCCAGCGCGCGAGCACCTCACCGCGCAGCATGGAACCGTCGGCCGTGCCCTCGGTGACTCTGGCGCCGGCTGCGCGATAGATCCGGTCGGCGTCGGCCCGCAAGCCACCGATCGCCGCCAGCTGCTCCTCCTGAGCGGTGACCAATGCCGACGTTCGGCTGATCAGGTGCGCGATGGCGCCCTCGAGGGTCTGCCGTACGACCGCCGCCCGCGCCGCGCTGTCTGCGGCCAGATTGCCGAGCCAGATCCGCAGTGGCATGACGGTGTTCAACGCAAGCAGGCCCTGGTTGTCCAATGGCTCCTCGGGTACGACGAACACCGGCGCGTGCCCCAGGCCCTGTTCGGTGAGCATCTCGCGCAGATGTGCGCTGATCTCGTCGATGGCCTGCGGCGCAACACGATCCAGCACCAGAGCCACGGCCACCGTACGTTCGAATGCGGTCCGCAGGAACCCCCAGGGCACGGCGTCGGCGTACCGCGCGGCCGAGGTGACGAACAACCAGAGGTCCGCGGCGGCGAGCAGCTGTTCGGCCATCTCCCGGTTCTCGGTGACGACCGAGTCGAGGTCCGGTGCGTCGAGCAGGGCTAAGCCCAGCGGCACGGTCTCGTCGGTGGCCAGGCGCAGGGTTGCCCCGGCGGGACCGTCGCCGGTGGTACGGGACAGCCCGGGCAGGATCCGGTTGCTGGTGAACCACGCCTGGTCCTCGGGATTCAGAACCAGAACAGGGGAACGAGTGGTCGGGCGCAGCACCCCCGGTTCGCTGACCCGGCGCCCGACGAGGGAGTTGACCAAGGTCGACTTCCCGGCTCCGGTCGACCCGCCGACGACCACGAGCAGCGGGGCGTCCAGGCGAGCCAGCCGCGGCAGGATGTAGTCGCTGAGTTGGTCGGACACCGACTGCTTGGTACGCCGGGCCTCGTGTGCAGCCGGCAGGTCGAGCGGAAAGGCACAGCCGGACACCACGCCTCGCAGATGGTCGAGCGCAGCCAGAAGAGGGCTGATCACGGGCGCGGTCACCCTGTGATTGTGCTATGTCACAGGTGGGCAGCGATGTCCGCCGGGCCGACGGACAGCTCCAGGTCACGATCAAGGAGGGTGGCCAGCCCCGCGACCTCCTCGGTCAGCAGCCGGCGCAGCCCGGCGCTGGCTCGGCAGAACACCTCGACCCTGACCTGGCTCACGCCAGCCGCACGCTTGCGGAAGGTCCACACTCCGCGGACCATCCCGTCGATCAAGAGAACCGGTAACGGACCACAGAGGAACCGCCGAGCGCTCCCCTTGGCGTATCCCCGACCGTGCGGGGCGGCGCGTTTCGCAGACTCCGGCGGGGCGAGTTCGTCGCGTGGGTGCGACCCCACCGCGAAGCAGTCGAAGTAGCCGAGCAACCGGACGCAGTCGGTCACCGGTTCCCAGGTGCCCGGGTCGTCCGCGGCCAGCGCCCAGGACCGGTATCCCTCGACGTCCACCGCAAACAACTCATCGCCCAATGCCGCGTACACCTGCCGCGCCAGACTCGCCGGCACGGCGAACCATTGCGCGAACTCCTGATGGGTGGCCGGTCCGTACGCGGCGACGTAGCGCCTGGCGACCTCGACGAGTACGGCCGGCGCATCCCCGACCGCCATGTCGTCGTCGGCGGTCCACACCTGCGTGACGGTGTCCGGCAACCACTCATCAGCGCGTACGAAAGTGACCCGATTGCCTTGTGGCGCACCGAAACAGAGCACGCCTTGGGCCACCGCCTCGTCCACGGCGAGCCGCCAGTGCGGCCAGCCGGTGTTGAAGGCCGGTGATGCCTGGGTGTCCACCCATGGCCCGCACTCGGCGGTGATGGCGTCGCCGAGTTCGGCGCGGGTGAGCTGCCTGCCGCGGGTCGCCGACAGCACGGCCGTACGGAGTTGGTCCGCCTGCGCCGGGGTGGGGGTCACCAGCGGAACTCCAGCTGCCGGCTGACGCGATCCCTGCTCGGGTGTCGCCCGCGTCGCGGCCGTCCACAGCGCGAGCTCCTGCGCCGGAAAGACGTGCACGGTGCCGCGCGGTCCGTAGGTCTTGACCAGGCAACGGTCCTGCCAGAGCCCCGCATTGAGCAGTCCGGCGTCGGCGCCCGCGACCCGGCGGGACAATGAGAGAGCAGCCGCGGAGGCGACCTGCGCGTGGATGCCGCACACGGTGGAGGTGACCCGAGTCGCCGAGCCCGCAGGAAGGGGCTCGACCAGGCCGTGGGTACGCAGTCGGTGTCCGCGCACCCGATCCCAGGTCAGCGGCAACTGCGCAGGCATCGGTCCACTGTGCCGCAACGTTGCCGCACCGGTGATCGGAAGAACTTCTCGGAGTGTTCCTCTCGACAGGGGACCCGTGGAGGGCCAAGGTGATTTCGGTCACGCTGTAACTGCGCTGCGGACGGGATGGGGAGACGTGATGGCTGATACGCGCGCAAGGAGCGACGAGGACACCGACTCGCAGGGGGAACCCGCGCTCCGACGGGTGATGGGGCCCAAGCTGCTCCTGTTGTTCATCGTCGGGGACATCCTGGGGACCGGCGTGTACGCGCTGACCGGTCAGGTCGCGGCCGAAGTCGGGGGGGCTGCCTGGGTGCCGTTCCTGGTGGCGTTCATCGTGGCCACGATCACCGCGTTCAGCTATCTGGAACTGGTCACCAAGTATCCGCAGGCCGCTGGTGCCGCGCTGTATACGCACAAGGCGTTCGGCATCCACTTCATCACCTTCATCGTGGCCTTCGCCGTCATGTCCTCAGGCATCACCTCTGCCTCGACGGCCTCTCGTGCCTTCGCCGCGAATCTCGCCCTTGGTTTCGGGCTGGACATCGGTGCCGGCGGCATCGTGCTGATCGCCTTGGCCTTCATGCTGCTGGTGGCGACGGTCAACTTCCGCGGCGTCGGGGAGAGCGTCAAGGCGAACGTGGTCCTCACCATGGTGGAGTTGTCCGGCCTGCTCCTGGTGATTTTGGTGGGTGTCTGGGCGATCTTCGGCGCGGAAGCGGACTTCTCCCGGGTAGTCGCCTTCGACACCCCCGAGAACAAGAACATCTTCCTCGCGGTGACCACGGCCACCTCGCTCGCCTTCTTCGCGATGGTCGGGTTCGAGGACTCGGTGAACATGGCCGAGGAGTGCAAGGAACCCAGACGGATCTTCCCGAAGATCATGCTGACCGGCCTTGGCATCACCGGCCTGATCTACGTGCTGATCTCGATCGCGGCAGTGGCCCTGGTGCCCGTCGGCGTCCTGGCCGAAAGCGACACACCGCTAGTCGAGGTGGTCAAGGCAGGCGCACCGAACCTGCCGATCAGCGACATCCTGCCGTTCATCTCCATGTTCGCGGTGGCCAACTCGGCGCTGATCAACATGCTGATGGCCAGCCGATTGCTCTACGGAATGGCCAAGCAGCGGATCCTCCCGCCCGTGCTGGGCAAGGTCCACCCCACGCGACGGACCCCTTGGGTCTCCATCATCTTCACCACGGTCCTAGCGTTTTGCCTGATCATTTACGTGTCCAACGCGAACCCGGACGCGATCGCGGTGCTCGGGGGGACGACAGCGCTACTTCTGTTGGCGGTGTTCACGGTGGTCAACATCGCCGTGCTCGTCCTGCGCAAGGATCCGCCACCGGAAGGTGCCTTCCGAACGCCGACCTTCCTGCCGGTCCTCGGGGCGATCTTCTGCGCCTACCTGGTCACCCCGCTGTCGGGTCGTCCGCAGGCCCAGTACTTGGTGGCCGGCGCGCTGATCCTGCTCGGAATCGTGTTGTGGGCGATCACAGTGATGATCAACAAGCGCCTGGGTGTGGTGCCCGCCACGGTTCTTGACCCGAAGGATGTGGGCCGGGGCGGCCCGGTCAACTGAGTCGATCAGGTTCGTACCGGTCGTGAGCCCCGGGATCGGCGCAGCACTCGGAGGCGCCCTAGGGTTGCCCCACCATGAGCCGACGGTCCGTTCTGGCCTGCGCCCTTGCCCTGCTGCTGGCCGGTACGGCCGGGTGTTCGGGCGAGCCGGAAACCCAGACTGAGTCCGGCACGCCGTCGCCGGCTGTGACCACCGCGTCGGAGGCACCTACGGGCGAGACGACGCCCGCGCCCACCGCGCCTCCGGTCACCGCCGAGGAGCCGTGCCCGTACCTCGATCAGGGCTATATCGAGGAGACCGTCGGGCAGCGGATCTCGCGGGTGGAGACGATCACCGTGCAGGGCCAGCCGGCCCCGGACTGCATCTTCTATCGCAACGACCAGACTCCGTCGGTGACGATCGACCTGACGGCCTACGCCGACGCGGTGGACGCACAGAACGCGGCCCTGTCGCTGGTGACGACCGCGGCAACGCCGATCACCGACATCGGGGAGTACGGCGGCGTGCTCGTCGCGGCGGAGCAGACCCTACTGGCGGTGACCAGAGCTGCGCTGCTGGTGTACGTGGTCACCAACCAGCCGAGCTCTCTGCAGGCTCGCGAGATCGCCGCGACCGTGCTGGCAGCTATCCCGCCTGGATAAAGCCTGTCCGGCGGACGTGGAAGGATGGACGTTGTGACTTCTACCGCGACCCTGCACACCTCAGCCGGTGACATCCGTCTCGACTTGTTCGACAACCACGCGCCCAAGACGGTCAAGAACTTCGTCGAACTCGCCGAGGGCTCCCGCGAGTGGACCCACCCGGCTACCAAGGCCACGTCCAACGACCGGCTCTATGACGGCACGATCTTCCACCGGGTGATCAAGGATTTCATGATCCAGGGCGGCGACCCGCTCGGTAAGGGCTTCGGCGGTCCGGGTTACGAGTTCGGCGACGAGATTCACCCCGAGCTCGCTTTCGACCGGCCGTATCTGTTGGCAATGGCCAACTCCGGTCCGGGCACCAACGGCTCGCAGTTCTTCATCACCACGGTCCCCACGCCGTGGCTGCAGGGCAAGCACACCATCTTCGGGGAGGTCGGCGACGAGGCCAGCCGCGAGGTGGTCGAGGGGATCAACAACACCCGGACCTCTCGCGGAGACAAGCCGGTGACCGACATCGTCATCAACTCGGTCACCATTGAGAAGGCTTAGGCACCAACCCGCCCCTGCCATCCGGGACGTACCCATGACGACACCTGCTCGCCCGGCGCTGGCCTGCTATCGCCATCCCGAACGACCGACTCAGGTCTCCTGCGTACGGTGCGAGCGCCCGATCTGCCCGGATTGCATGCGGCCGGCATCGGTGGGCTTCCAGTGCCCGGACTGTGTCGCGGAGGGCCGGGCTTCGATCCGCCGGCCGCGCCGTACGACTGCGGCGCGGGTCACGATGGCCAAGCTCGGTCCGGTCACCACGGGGTTGATCGCGGCGAACGTACTGGCTTTCGTGGTCACGGTGGCCACCGCTGGCGGCCAGATCATGGCCAACTTCCGCTCGCCGATCTTCGCCGACTTCGCCACGGCGCCCGCTCTGGTCGCCGATGGGCAGTGGTGGCGGATGCTGGCCGGGGCGTTCCTGCACTACGGGTTGACCCACCTGGTCGTGAACATGTTCAGCCTCTACATCCTGGGTCGGGATCTCGAGGCTTATCTCGGGCCGGTCCGGTACGCCGCGGTCTACTTCCTGTCCGCTATCGGCGGCTCGGTGGCGGTGCTGTTCTTTGCCGAACCCTTCGCCTTCGTCGCGGGTGCCTCCGGGGCGATCTTCGGCTTGCTGGGCGCCACCGCGGTCGCGCTGTACCAGCGCAAGGCGAATCTGCGATCGCTGTTCGCGATCCTGGCGATCAACGTCGTGATCAGCTTCCTACCCGGGATCTCGCTGGCCGCCCATGCCGGCGGATTCGTGATCGGCGCCGCTGCCGGGGCGATCGTCATCTACGGGAGGCGCCGGAGCCGGCTGATCGTGGTCGGGCTGGTCGCCCTAGGCGTGGCCCTGGTCGCGCTCACCGTTCTGGGCGCGGCGCTCTTCCTTGGCTGAGCCCGCTCCAACCTCCAGCCTGAGCGCCATCCGCGGTTATGCGCACAACCGTCACGGATGGGCTGCAAGTCCGCGGTTATGCGCACAACCATCATGGTCGGGCTCCAAATCCGCGGATATGCGCATAACCGCCACATCCGCCCCCTGAGATCCGCGGTTATGCGCATAACGTGCGGATTTAGCGGCGGTCGCGGAGTTCGACCAGGTGAGCCAGGACGTCCTCGGGTTTGGTGCCCAGTTCGCGTCGCCCGAGGACGATCAGGTCCTCGTCGACATCCAGTTCGAGGGTGGCGACACTGCGCCCGAAGCGCTGGTGGCGCCGCAGGTTCATCTCGACCTGCGGCCAAGCGGCCACGGTCTGGCCGGTGAGCGCCCGTACGGTTAGCCCGCACTCGTCGGCCCGCAGCCGCGGCCTGATCGCCAAGTCGACCGCCGCGATGCCGAAGAGCAGCAGCCCCGCAGCCCAGACCAGCCAGCGCCCGGTCGGGTCCACCGTGAACCCCAGGCCGGTCATGACCAGCCCGCCCAGTGCTGCCATCCCGGTCTCGGCCAGCCTCGGAGCCCAGCTCAGCGTTGCGGAGGGCGCAGGCTGCCGACCCGGCCGACCCGGCGGGACCGGCGGGATCGGCGGAGTCGGCGGGATCGGCGGAGTCGGCAAGGCCACGGCGCCAGTTTCGCAGCTGCTCGCCTACCCTTCGGGCCATGCCTGACGTCAACTGCGTCACGGCACGTAGCAAGGCGAGGGGGGAACCGGGACGCCGGCGCGCACGTGCACGTGCTGCGTTCGTACGGGCGGAGCTTCAAATCCTTGCCCTGAGATGCTGGGGGACCTAGCGCGGCAATGCTTCCGGATACCGCTGCCCCTGTTGGGTGGGCGCGTACACCGAAACGCACGAACGCTTGTACAACGACGCGATCAGCTACCTCGAGCAGGCAGCTGCCGTCGAACCCGGATCCTCAGCCATCGTCAGGCTCCAGCCTGTACTCCCGGACCTCTGGCCGGCTGTGACCGCGGGGTCCGTTCTCGATGTGTGTGAGGGCTCCCGGTAGTCGGCTCGGCGACCGTGATCGAACTGCTCCCCTTGCAATGACGGACAGCTGCCCGTCACGGAAGGCATCGCCTGGGCGGGCGTTCCAGGCACTCCGGCTCAGATTGCGAACGGCGTTACCCTCGGAGTTATGCCTGACGCCGTCATCTGCGCCGCCGTGCGTAGCCCCGTCGGCAGGCGTGCGGGTGGTCTGGCCGGGACTCACCCGGTGGACCTCTCCGCCCACGTCCTCAACGCCCTGGTGCAGCGCAGCCGCATCGATCCAGCAGTCGTCGACGACGTCATCTGGGGGTGCGTCAGCCAGGTCGGCGAGCAGACTTTCAATGTCGGCCGCAACGCGGTCCTCGCCGCCGGATGGCCGGAGTCAGTGCCGGGTACGACGATCGACCGGCAGTGCGGATCCTCTCAGCAGTCGGTGCATTTCGCTGCAGCAGCGGTGCTGAGCGGCCAGTGCGAGGTAGTGGTCGCCGGTGGCGTCGAGGTGATGAGCCGCGTCCCGATGGGCTCGGGGATCGGCAAAGATGCCGGGCTGCCGTTGGGTCCGATGTTCATGCGGCGCTACAACGACGTGTTTCCGAACCAGGGAGCTGGCGCGGAGATGATGGCGCAGCGCTGGGGCTTCTCCCGTACCCAGTTGGATGAATACAGCCTTGCCTCGCACGCCAAGGCGGCCGCGGCTCAGGATGCCGGGCTGTTCGAGGACGAGATCGCGCCGATCCCGACCGAGGACGGGATGGTCAAGTCCGATGAGGGCATCCGGCGCGGGTCCACGTTGGGGAAATTGGGAACGCTGCCGACCCCGTTCGCCGAGGACGGGGTGATCAGCGCCGGCAATGCCTCACAGATCTCCGACGGCTGCGCCGCGCTCCTGGTCACGACTCCGGCGAAGGCCGCCGAACTCGGACTCATCCCGATGGTCGCAGTCCACACCGCCGTCCTGGCCGGCGACGACCCGGTGATCATGCTGACCGCACCGATCCCGGCCACGGCGAAGGCCCTGGCAAAGTCCGGACTCGGGATCGGCGACATCGGCGCCTTCGAGGTCAACGAGGCTTTCGCGCCCGTACCGCTGGCTTGGCTTGCCGAAACCGGGGCCGACCCGGACCGACTCAACTCCAACGGCGGTGCCATCGCGCTCGGCCACCCGCTGGGTGGCTCCGGGGCCCGGCTGATGACCACGCTGATCCATCGGATGCAGCGTGAAGGCATCCGCTACGGCCTGCAGACAATGTGCGAAGGCGGCGGGATGGCCAACGCGACGATTCTGGAACTGTTGACCTGACGCCGAGCGCAGCAATGCCACGGTGCGAAGGCGGCGGGATGGCCAACGCCGACGATTCCAGAACTGTTGACCGGACGCCGGGGCAGAGGAGCCGGCAGTGGTCGAACGATCCGTACTTCTCCACATGCCTGTGGATGAAGACTCGTCACTGAGCGTGATAGTTGATCGAGCCAGAGCGCTGTATCCCCAACGCCGTCCACACCTGGGGATAATTACAAGAGTGTCGTTCCGCGGGTTCAACTACTCAGCGGGAAGTCTTCAGCGCCACTTCATACTCATGGCCAAACCGATGACCATGGCGGCGAACCCGACCGCGAA
>JBPCPI010000259.1:0-3316 GCA_050999295.1 Geodermatophilaceae bacterium
GCGTGCAGCGTGGCCAGGATCCCGTCCCGGGCGTCCTCGGCAGTCAGCGCGTACCCGATGTGGTCGCGCCACTGGCCATCAATGTCGAGATAGCGGGCGAAGAAGGCCTCCTCGCGGAACCCCAGCCTGGTCACCAGAGCCCGGCTCCGCGCATTCTCCGGTCGGACGTCGGCCTGCAACCGGTGCAGACCGACCGGGCCGAAGCAGTGATCCACGACGACAGCCACGGCCGTCGACATGTGCCCCTGACCGGCCATCGACTGATCGATCCAGTAACCGAGGTGGGCGCTGCGCATCACGCCCCGTACGACGTTGTCCACCGTCAGCTGGCCGGCGAAGTTCCCATCGACCAGGACGGCGAAGGGTAGGCACATCCCGAGGTTGGCTCGCCGCCGAAGCGCGCGGACCATCCGCCGGAAGTTCCCCCTGCTGTGCCGGGCGGCCCAGGAGTAGGGTGCGCTCGGCTCCCAGGGCGACAGCCACCGCTCGTTGGCCAGTTGCAGCCGTTCCCAATCTGGGGCGTCGCGACGGCGCAACGGTCGCAGGGTCACCCGCCCGGCATGCAAGGTGACGGGCCAGCCAGGGTGGGCGGACACCGCCCAGTTGTTCATGTCCCGAGCAGCATCGGGATGACGGTGACCATGTCCCCGACCGGCACCTTGGTCACGTCCTGATCGACCACGATCAAGCTGTTGGACTGAGCCATGTTGGCCAGCAGATGCGCACCGGGTCCGCCGACGGTCGTCACCAAGTACCCGCCGTCCGGGTGGCGCATCACCTGACCGCGGCGGTACTGCCGTCGGCCGGCCGGGGAGTCAAACTCGACCTGGCAGATCGCCTGGACGGTACGGCGGAACAGCTGCCGCTTGCCGGCCATCAGCCGGATCGACGGGCGGATGAAGACCTCGAAACTGACCAGCGCACTGACCGGGTCTCCAGGGATACAGAGCACCGGAGTCTCGGCCGCACCGAGTTTCCCCGACCCCTGCAGTGCGCCGGGATGGATCGCCACCGCCTGAAAGCTGACGTCACCGACCTCGGCGAGGGCTTCCTGCATCAGATCGAAGGAGTCGCTGGAGAACCGTCCGGATATGACGATCAGGTCGCTACGGATGACCTGGCTCTCCAGCAGTTCGACCAGCCGGCGCTTGTCGTCCCGGCCGATTCCGGCGCGGTAGACCTCGGCGCCGGCGTCGCGAGCAGCGGCAGCCAGCGCGTAGCTGTTGACGTCCACGGTCTGACCGAGGCCGGGTTTCGTGCCCACATCGACCAGATCGCTGCCCGCGGAGATGATCACGACACGTGGGCGGGGGCGGACCAGGACCCGTTCCCGGCCGACCGCGGCGAGCAGGCCGACCTGCGCCGGTCCGATCGGAGTCCCGACAGTGACCGCCACGTCGCCTGGCTCGACGTCCTCGCCCTTGTTGCGAACATAGGTGCCAGACGGCAATTCCCGGCGTACGGACACCCGCGCCACGCCACGATCGGTCCAGGACAACGGCACGACCAGGTCGGCCCCGGCCGGCATCAGGGTTCCGGCGGTGACCTTGAGCGCCATCCCAGGACCGATCGAGCCGGATTCGTGGTCACCGATACTGGCTTCGCCGACGACCGGCAGTACGGCGGGCTCGTCGTCGGTGGCAGCCCGGATGTCCGATCCGCGAACCGCGTACCCGTCGGCGGCCGCATGATCATGAGGCGGCAGGAAGATGTCGCTGATCACCTCTTCGGCGCAGAGCAGGCCCTGCGCGTCGAGAAGGGCGACCTCGATCGGGTCGGGATGCGGCATCAGCGCCAGGATCGCGTCAAGGTAGTCCTCGACGCTGCTAGCCGAGCTGGTGCCGGGCTCAGTCATCTGGGCGCTCGTCATCTGGGTGCTCAGCCATCTGGGCGCTCGTCATCCAGCGCTCTGCCATCTGCCTCCGGTCCAGATGCCAGGTCGCTGCCCTGACCGGGCTTCATGTCTGCGGTGAACTCGACGAGGAAGTCCCGGAAGGCAGGGCCGAGATCGTCTCGCTCGACGGCGAGCCGGACGACGGCCTTGAGGTAGTCCAGGCGATCCCCGGTGTCATACCGGCGGCCTGTGAACACCACGCCGTGCACTGGTTGGCCGGCCAGAACCAAGGCCCTGATCCCATCGGTCAGCTGGATCTCGCCACCCGCGCCGGGCGCGGTCTCGCGCAGCGCCGCGAAGATCTCCGGCGCCAGCACATACCGCCCGATGATCGCCAACGAGCTCGGTGCCTGCTCGACGGCAGGTTTCTCGACCATCTCAGTGATCCGTACGACATCCTCGGAATCGGTGGGCCGCACCGCGACTGCGCCGTACTTGTCGATGTTCTCCAGGCCCACCTCGAGCAGTGCGATCACCGATCCGCCGTGTCGAGCCTGTACGGCGAGCATCCGTTCGAGCAGCAGGTCGCGGGAGTCGATCAGGTCATCGCCAAGCATGACCGCGAAGACCTCATCGCCGACATAGGACGCTGCGCAGAGCACCGCATGTCCGAGGCCCAGGGCCTGACCTTGCCGGATGAAGTGCACGGAGGCCATCTCGGTCGGTCGGCGTACGGCCGCCAGCCGGGCCTGGTCGCCCTTTTTCTCAAGCGCCGTCTCGAGTTCGGGCATCCGGTCGAAGTGGTCCTCGATGGCGTTCTTGTTGCGCCCGGTCACCATCAGGACCTCGGACAGGCCCGCGCGTACGGCCTCCTCGACGATGTACTGCAGCGCCGGGGTGTCCACGACCGGCAACAGCTCCTTGGGCACGGCTTTGGTGGCCGGCAGGAAGCGGGTGCCCAGGCCCGCGACAGGAATCACCACCTTGCGTGCAAGGGGAGGTGTTCCGGAGGCCTCGGTCATCTCGGCCAGCCTATCTATGGTGTTCGCATACTTCCGGCAGCCGACTCCTCAACGCCCGGCGATTCCCCGGCACAGGTCGCGGCGGTCTCGCAGGTCACCGTGGAGAAGGAACGCTGGCGGGCCCGGCTGCGGGCCGCCCGCGCCGCGCGGTCCGAGCCGGATCAACTGGTGGCGGCCAGGGCACTGCAGGCCCATCTGCTCGCCAGCGTCGCCGGCTCCGGGTGGGCGACGATCTCGGCCTATGTGCCCTTCGGCGACGAACCGGGCTCCCCCGAGACGCTCGCACTGTTGCGGGCCGCGGGCGTACGGATCCTGCTACCCCGCACTGGTCGGCACGAACTCGCCTGGGCGGAGTACGACGGCACGTTTCGGCCGGGGCGACTCGGGATCATGGAACCGACCGGCGAGGAGCTCGGCCCCGCCGCCCTGTCGGAGGTGGATGCGGTGCTCGCCCCCGCGC
>JBPCPI010000066.1:0-14318 GCA_050999295.1 Geodermatophilaceae bacterium
ATGCCGCTGGTCCAGGTGGAAGGCGATCGTGGCCGCGCCGGCCTCGTGCCCATCCCGGTCGAGCTCCTTGCCTAACTCGATGACCTCCGCTTCGACGTCCTTAGCGGTCCGGGCCGGGCTGCTCCGCAGTCGCCACGAGCGTGGTCGCAGGCCCGCATCGCCCTCGGCCAGGTAACGCTGGACCAAGGTGATCACCCAGCGCCGGGACATCCCGTACTCGCGTGCGACCTCGCCCTTGCTCCGGCCCTCGACCAGCACGGCGGTGACCACCAGCTGTGGCATACCCATCGTTCACCCCTTTGCTCAGGTGTGAACGATGTCCCGAGACAGGTGTGAACGATGTCCTGAACTCAGACACCCCCTCCCGCACCCGCTTGCACCCGACTCCCCAGTGGCCAACGAAGCGGTGATTGCGCCCAGTCCGGGGGTGCTTCGAAGTCACGGTGTTCTCGGGACTCCTCCGGTGCTCGGAGTCAGACGGAGCGTACGACGAGCGCGTCGAGGGGGTCCAACGTCAACGTCGAACCGAGGGCGCTGCCGTCATTGGTGGCCGGATCCTGATCGACGCTGCCGTTGATCCGGGCGAATCGGCGGCCAGGGAACAGCCCAGCGACATCGAAGGTGAACGCCGAGCCGGACGGGTTGGCGAACATCGCGCCGTTGGCAAAGCCCCGGGCAATCGCGTCCGGCGAGGCGAACATGCGCATGCCTCGCAGTTTCAGCGGCGGATCGCCCTCGATCGTGAAGGTGACCTTCACCGGACCCGGCCCGACGCCATGGAAGCCCAGCACCACATGGAACCACGTCGTCGGCACCGCCACGGTCTGCTCCAGTTCCCCGTCGGAGCCGGCCATTTTCACCGTGCACTGCCGTCCGATGGTTGCCGGGTAGACCGCGCGTTTGACGGCGAGCAGATCTAGCGCCAGGACCGCATCCGGACCGGTGAGCGCGAGATCGGGGATCGAGAAGGTCAGCGTCTCCGATGCCTGGCGACGGGAGACGGCCAGCACGGGGGCGCTGGGTGACTGGACCGCGAACTTGACCCCTGCCCCGGAGAAGGTGTTGACGAAGCTGCTCGGCCATTTGACGCCTTTGCCGGCCAGCACGTCGGGCCTGCGTTCGGCCAGCCGGACGGTGTCTGCGCGCACGGCGCCGAGCCAGCCCGGGGTGCCAGCGGTTCCGGCGACCAACTCGTCCCAGACGACGACTTCGTTGGCCTCGCCGCTGGCCCCGCCGATGTCGTTGAACCAACTCACCGGCGAGTTGGTGGCCAGCGCGGCTGCCAAGGTCAGTCGGAACCGGTTGAAGCTCACCGGATAGCTGTTCGGCTCGCCGAACTTGTACAACGGGTAGCTCAGCCGCGGATTGGCGCCACGCAGGCGCCACAAATCAAGGGTCGTCAGCGCCTGGGACCACAGCGTGATGCCATAGTCGTTGCTGGTCGGGAAGCCCTCCAACTCCACGCCGGTGACCGACGCCGTATCCGGTTGCTGGCCGACTCCGCAGTCAGTGATCAGATAGCGGCCGGACCCCAACGCCTGCCGCAAACGCCTGGTCAACTCGATCTGACCCTGCAGATAGGTGTCCACGCCGTCCTGCATGGCCAGGTCCACCGTGCCGTCACAGTCAGCGTCCACGCCGGTACGACCAGTGAGCGGTATCTGGAACACGTCCAACTGCAGTCCATCGAAAGCAGCCAGGCGTCCGCCCGGACCGAACCAGGCAGCGACCTGCTCGATCAGCGCGTCCACGACATTTCCTCCGGTGGCATCCACCGGGCACATCGTGGACAGGTTGTACATCCAGACCCTGTCGTCGGTCGCCGACCACGGTCCGGCGTACTCGTGCGGGGCCAGGTAGGCCCCGGACGGAAACGACAGGGCGGACGTTCCGTACAGCCCTCGTTTCACGGTCAGCGTCTTGGCTGTCGCGTCGAGAGCGGTCAACCGCACCTGCTCGGCCGCAGAGAAATCAGGCTTGCCGTCGGCACCCATTTCGGCCAGAACGATGTCATCACCGGCGTGGCCGAATGCGTCGGTCCTGAGCTGGAAGCGGCCGGTCGAGACGACCTTGAGGACGGTGTCGTCCGGGCCTACCGCGGAGGTGAGTTTGCTGCCCAATCGATACAGCCACCAGCCGGCCGACCAGCCGTCGGTCTCGAAGGTGGGCAGCCGGGCCCGCCCGTTCAGGTGCAGCAGCACCAGCTTCGCGGGATACCGCTGCTTGTACCGGGTGAAGTAGTCGACCGTCTGCGGCCCGATAATGTCACTGCGTTCCTCTTGGATGGCCTTGCCGATGATGCCGCTGAACTGCGCGAAGATCGGCTCCCACTCGGAGTACGGCTTCAGCGGTACGTGCATCTCACTCTGCCGGAAGCCGAGCATCCGCGGAAAGCCGCCGGTGAGGGCCGTCGCCGTCGAGTGCACCAGCGGTTCTTCCTCGAGCAGGGATGATCCACATCCGCTGATCCCGAGAACCGCGGCCGTGCCCCCGCTGAGGACGAGGAAGCCGCGCCGCGACAACGGCGGGGGCGAGCCATTCATCGCGCACTCCTTCTCATGACCGCTGGGGACTCTACGCGTCGAGACGCTCGGATCGAGGCTCCCGACTCGCGCTAGGCTGATCGGCGTACCGCACTGGTAGCGGAGTCTTCCCCGTCGCGCAGGATTGCGCGCCCCAGTCCGGAGGCCTGCTCATGAACATCCAGGTACGCCCGTTCGTCCGCTCCGACCGTGACCAACTCACCACGCTGATCAACGCCCACGTGGGCGCGGTCATCCCGAATGTCTCGGTTTCGGTCAACACGCTCATGAGTCAGTTGGAGCGGGAACCTGGCGAGTTTCTGGTCGACCCATGGGTTCAAGAACGCAGCACCCTCGTCGCCGTGCAGAGAGCAAGAGTGGTCGCCGCAGCGCACCTGCTGCGGTATGGCGCGGACGAGGACGTTTCCGAGAGCTACCGGGGGGCGGCTGAGATCCGGTGGCTGTTGTGCTGGCCGCCCGCGCCGTACTGGCCGGACTCACTCGCCGCTGGTGAAGCACTCGTGTCGTCGTGTCTGGCCGAGGTCGCTCGGTGGCGCCCGGCGGCGGTGTTCGGCTCCGGCGATCTACCCGCCCCAGGAGTCTACGGCGTGCCCGAGCAGTGGTCACACATCCGGGATCTCTATCTCGGTTCCGGCTTTCTTCCGCGAGGGGACACGGAGGTCGTCTCGGTGGCCAGGATCGAGACGCTCCGCCGTCACCTGACGCGGACGACCGGCTTGAACCTGACGGCGGCCAGGAGCCTAGGCATCAATGGCACCCGCATCTCTGCCATCCAGGAGGATTCGGTCGTCGGCTACATAGAGATCGACACCAACCTCGGGGCAGCCAGTCGGGGCACCCGAACCGATGACTGGGCCGACATCGGGAACCTATACGTCGAACCTGAACGCAGACGGGAAGGCATCGGCACCTGGCTGCTGTCCCATGCGGCGGCCTGGCTCGATCTCGGCGGGGTGACCCGCGTCCTCGACTACACCGAGTCCGAGGACACCGGCGGACTGGCCTTCCTCGACGCCGTCGGCTTTGAGATCCTCACCCGCACCGAACGGCGTTTCAACCGTTGAGGGTGGCCGCGATGATCGGAGCCAGCTGGCGGAAGGCCTTGCCGCGGTGGCTGATGGCGTCCTTGTCCGCCGGCGACATCTCCGCCGTCGTAACGCTCTGGCCGTCGGCAACGAAGATCGGGTCGTAACCGAACCCCGCGCTGCCCCTCGGTGCGCGGATGATCCGCCCGCGCATCTCAGCCTGCAACACATGCTCGAACCCGCTCGGGAGGACCAGTGCGGCGGCACAGATGAAGGCAGCCCCGCGGTGCTCGTCCGGCACGTCCTCGATCTGGGCGAGCAACAGTTCGAGGTTGGCGTGGTCGTTCCCGTGCCGGCCCGACCAGCGTGCCGACACAACGCCGGGCATCCCGTTGAGTGCATCGACGGCCAGGCCTGAGTCGTCGGCGATGGCCGGCAGCCCGGTTGCGGCAACGGCATCGCGTGCCTTGGCCAGGGCGTTGTCAGCAAAGTTTGCGGCGGTCTCCGGGGCCTCGTCGTAGCCCGGAAGGTCATCGAGGCCGAGCACCTCGACGTCGACGACCGGTTCCAGGATCCGGCGGAGTTCGGCCAGCTTCTTCTGGTTGCGCGTTGCCAGGACCAAACGCTGACCGCTCACCGCACCGGGCTCATCCGGCCAGGGCGCGATTCTGCGTCTCGGTCAAGGTTGCACATCCGGCCACTGCCAGGTCGAGCAGGACATCCAGGGTGGCCCGGTCGAAGACCACACCCTCTGCAGTTCCCTGGACCTCGATGAAGTCACCGGTACCGGTGCACACGATGTTCATATCGGTGTCGGCGGCGACGTCCTCGACGTACTCGAGGTCCAGTCGTGGCTGGCCATCGACGACGCCGACGCTGACCGCCGAGACCGAGGTGTGCAACGGGTCAGGCTTGGCCAGCTTGCCGTTCTCGCGCAGCCAGCCGACGGCGTCGGCCAGGGCGACGTAGGCGCCGGTGATCGCTGCGGTACGCGTACCCCCGTCGGCCTGCAGGACATCGCAGTCCATGGCGATGCTGTTCTCACCCAGTGCCGACAGGTCGATGCTGGCCCGCAACGCCCGGCCGATCAGGCGGCTGATCTCGTGCGTACGGCCACCGATCTTGCCGCGGACGGACTCCCGGTCACTGCGGGTATGCGTCGACCGAGGCAGCATGGCGTACTCCGCAGTGACCCAGCCGAGCCCGGATCCCCGTCGCCAGCGCGGAACCCCTACGGTCACGCTGGCCGCGCACAGCACGCGGGTACGGCCGAACTCCACCAGCACGGAACCCTCGGCGTGGTCGAGCCAGTTACGCGTGATGGTCACCGGGCGGAGCTGGTCGGGGGCTCGGTTTTCGGGTCGGGTCACGGCCAGCGACACTAGCCGAGCCCTTCTCGACTCAGGGGACCCCTGCAGCGATAGGTACGTAACTTTCTTCCCCTGTCGAACGCCGCGGCACAGTCGGCGAGAGGATTGCGGCATGCGTACTGAACTGATCCGGGTGAGCACCGGGAGGTCGCAGACCGTCGTCGACCTGACCGGTCACTGTGCCGAATTCCTCCGCGAATGCGGCGCTGACGAGGGCCTTCTGCATGTCTTCGTTCCGCATGCCACGGCCGGCGTGGCCATCATCGAGACAGGGGCCGGCAGTGATGACGACCTGCTGACCGCACTGGACGCGCTGCTGCCGACCGACGATCGGTGGCGGCATCGACACGGCTCGCCGGGACACGGCCGCGATCACGTACTTCCGGCGTTCGTCGCGCCGTACGCCACGGTCCCCGTCGTGGCCGGACGACCGGCACTGGGCACGTGGCAGTCGATCTGCCTGGTGGACCCCAACGGAGACAACCCCGACCGCCAGGTGCGCCTGTCCTATCTCCCCGGCTGACACCTCATGCGGTTATGCGCATAACCGTTAGCAAGCCGTTCGATCGGCCGCGGTTATGCGCATAACCGCGATATGGCAGGTGTCGGTCAGAGGTCGTAGGTGGCGCCGGGCCTGGCCAGTTCCGTTGCCCGGAAGGCCGCGCGGGCGGTCCCGAACTGAGCCTTGCGATCCACCCAGGGCGGGATGTGGGTCAGCACGAGCCGGCTGACACCGGCCGCGGCGGCATGTTCTCCCGCCTGAGCACCGGTCAGGTGCAGTCCTGGGGGGTACGCCGAATCGCCGTCCGGCTGGGCTGCCTCGCAGATGAACAGATCGCTACCCCGGGCCACCTCGACCAGTTCTGCGCAGACTCCGGTGTCCCCGGAGTAGGTCACCGAAGCGGACTCGGAGTCAACTCGGATCGCGTATGTCTCCACCGGATGGTTCGTCCGGGCGAAGGTCAGCCTCAATCCGCCTATCTTCAGGCCAGCATTCATGATCGTGAGCGCCTCGGGTGTAGCCGCAATGCTCCTCTGGCGCTCATGATCATCAGACGACAAGGTGTGAAAGGTAAACACGTCGGTGAGGTCGGCCCCCGGTCGCTCATAGGCCGCGGCCAGCCGCTCGCTGGTCCCGCGCGGGCCGTACAGCGGCACCGGACCTCGGGACCGCTCGGAATAGCGATGCCAGACGATAAAGGCACAGGCATCCAGACAGTGATCGGCGTGCAGATGGGACAGCACGATCGCGTCGATGGTCTCCAGCGCGGCGTACCGCTGGAGGGCGCCGGCCGCACCATTACCCAAGTCGAGCACGATCCGCGTTCCATCGTGCTCGATCAGGTAGCAGGAGGCCGCCGAGTCGGCGCCCGGCATCGAGCCGGAGCAGCCGACGATGGTGAGTCTCACCCTCCGGCGCCGTTGCCCGGCACCGGGATCCGGCGCGCCGAGTACGGCACAGGTACTGCGGCGCCCTCGGATCCGGTCTCCGGAACCGGCCGTGTGTCCGTACTCAGACCCGGCGCCGGCGCTGAGGGCAGCCTGGCGATCGGACCCACCGCCGGTCCGAGGAAGCGCTCGGCCAGACGATAGAACGTCTCCGCCTCACCGGTGGAGAAGAACCGGTGCTCCCCCATCGGGACGCCGGCCCCAGCCGACCCGGCCTGGTCGCTCGAGGCCGCCGCCTCGCGGAGCAGGTCCTCGTCGGTGAGCACCCGGAAGACGTCCTTGGCGGTCTCCTCCGCGCTGGAGACCAGCGTGACGCCGTCGCCCATGACGTGACTGATCGCACCGGTGAGCATCGGGTAGTGGGTACAGCCGAGTACCAGGGTGTCCACCTCGGTCCGCTGCAGCGGTTCGAGGTAGGACTGCGCCAGGCCCAGGATCTGTCGGCCGCTGGTGATGCCGCGCTCGACGAAGTCGACAAAGCTCGGGCATGCCGCGCTGGTGATGCTCACCTGCGGAGCGGCCGCAAACGCGTCGTCGTACGCGCGACTGCGCACCGTGGTCTCGGTCCCGATGACCCCCACCCGACCAGTTCGGGTAGCGGCTATGGCCCGGCGCACGGCGGGCAGGATCACTTCGACCACCGGTACGTCGTAGCGCTCACGGGCGTCCCGCAGACATGCGGCACTCGCCGAGTTGCACGCGACGACGAGCATCTTGACGCCGGATTCAACCAGAGTGTCCATCCCCGCGAGCGCGTGCGCGCGCACGTCGGCGATCGGTTGCGGACCGTACGGGCCGTGCGCGGTGTCCCCCAGGTAGCGCAGGGACTCAGCAGGCAGCTGGTCCATGATCGCTCGCGCGACGGTCAGGCCGCCCACGCCAGAATCGAAGACCCCGATCGGTGCTGCTGCCCCTGTCACGTTCTGCAGGGTAATGAGTCACCTGGTGCAGCGGCTGCCGGTGCCATCGGACTCGCCGCATCGGCCCGACCCCGCGGGGGCCACGATAGGTGGGTGAGCGACTCTGCGAACCGCAACTCCGAGTACCGCGCGCAGTTCGATGCGTCAGTGACCTTCTCCAATGGCGGTGCCCTGCACGCCGAAGGCTTCCGGGTGGACGTTCCGGGACAGGACACGACTGAAGCGGAGGTCGCCAAGATTTTCGTCGCATCCCTGGGGCTGCTCATGGTCGACCAGGTCACCGTTCGTGGGCTGCGCGTCTTTCCCGAGCCGCACAAGGACACCCGCGGCGGGCCCAGCGAAGCCGGGCTCGCGGCGACCCCAATGCCATCCGCCTGGCGATGGGTCGAGCTCAGCCACGTCATCACAGCCGGAATGACCACGTACCCGGGACTGCCCGGCCCGGAAGTCTCGCCGCACCTGACCCGCAAGGCATCTCGGGACGTGTACGCCGAGGGCACCGAGTTCGCGATCGACCGGGTGAGCATGGTGGGCAACACCGGCACCTACCTGGACAGTCCCTACCATCGGTATTCCGGCGGCACCGATCTGGCCGGCCCGCCGCTCACGTGCCTGGCCGACCTGCCCACCGTCCTGGTACGCACGGTCGGCTCAGCAATCCGCGCCGTTGACGTCGGCGCGCTGGCCGCCCTCGACGTGGCCGGCGGGGCCGTGCTGCTGCACACCGGCGGTGACCGGCGCTGGGGAACCGCGGACTACTCGCGGAATGCCCCGTTCCTGACCGAGCACGGTGCTCGCTGGCTCGTGGAGCATGGTGCCGGGCTGGTCGGCATCGACGCGGTGAACATCGACGACACCACCGGCACGAGCCGTCCAGCCCACACCCTCCTGTTGGGAGCGGGGATCCCGGTCGTGGAGCACCTGACCGGGCTGGACCAGTTGCCGCCTTCGGGCGCGCGCTGCACTGCCGCGCCGCCTCGCTTTGCCGACTTCGGCACCTTCCCCGCGCGCGCCTACGCGGCCATACCGGTCCCAGCGGTTCGATGATCAGCTACTCCGAGCCAAAGTCGTACCGCTCCTGGAGCCGGTCGATACACCCCCGGTGGAACTCGGTCCTCTCGTTGACGTCGTTGTACCGCGACCCGCCCCGCAGGTCGCATCGATGCAACGCGTCCTCCAGCGAGGTGAGCGGTCGGTCATTGCGTTCTGCGAACGCGACCAGCTCTTCGCCCACTTCGTAGCCAACCTGATAGGGACCGGGCTCCTGATTGGTGGCCACGTAGCCAAGCATGAGGATGAGCACGGCGGCAGCCCCGAGGACCCCGACGAGCCGCCAGTGTCGGAACCCGGACGGCGGCGGCGCCTGCTGCAAGCTGATTCCCCTGATCGGCGTGCCCACATGCTAGGCAGGAAACCCAGTCTCGCGCTCTAGCCGTCCCCAGGACTCCAGGCGCCCGGCTCAGGCCCAGAGCTGACCGTCCAGCGCATCCGCCGCCTGGTCCAGGGTGCCACCATAGGCACCGGTTGACAGGTACTTCCATCCACCGTCGCAGACGATGAGTGCGATATCCGCGCGGCGACCAGCGGCCACTTCGCGTTCAGCGACCCCGAGAGCGGCGTGCAGGATCGCGCCGGTCGAGATCCCGGCGAAGATGCCCTCATGGTCGATCAGCTCGCGGACCCGGCGGATCGCATCGCTCGGACCGACGGAGAAGCGGGTGGTCAGCACCGTCGGGTCGTAGAGCTCCGGGATGAACCCCTCGTCGATGTTGCGCAACCCGTACACGAGTTCGCCGTAGCGCGGCTCGGCGGCCACGATCGCGACGCCGGGCACCTTCTCGCGCAGGAAGCGGCCGACCCCCATGAGGGTCCCGGCGGTGCCGAGGCCGCCGACGAAGTGGGTGATCGTGGGCAGGTCGGCCAGGATCTCCGGGCCGGTGGTCTCGTAGTGCGCGCGGGCGTTGGCCGGGTTGCCGTACTGATACAGCATTTCCCAGTCCGGATGCTCCGCGGCCAGCTTCTTGGCCACCGCCACCGCTTCGTTCGATCCGCCCTCGGCCGGCGAGGAGATGATCCGCGCTCCGTACATCTCGAGAAGTTGGCGGCGCTCGATCGAGGTGTTCTCCGGCATCACGCAGATCAACTTGTAGCCGCGCTGGCGCGCGATCATGGCCAACGAGATCCCGGTGTTGCCGCTCGTGGGCTCGAGGATCGTGTCGCCGGGCTTGAGCCGGCCCTCGTCCTCAGCGGCCTGGATCATGAAGAAGGCCGCCCGGTCCTTGACCGATCCCGTGGGGTTGCGGTCCTCCAGCTTGGCCCACAGTCGGACCTCCGGCGTCGGGGACAGCGCCGGAAGCCCCACCAGCGGCGTACCGCCGAGTGAGTCGATCAGGGAAGCGAATCTGGCCATAGCTGGACTCGGCTCAGCGCGGGGGGCTGGCTCAACCTCCAGCGACGGCCGGCAGAACGGTGACCGAGTCGCCGTCCTTGAGCGGTGTGTCGAGGGCACCGGTGAAGCGCACGTCCTCGTCGTTGACGTAGACGTTCACGAACCGGTGCAGTGCCCCGTCATCAGCGATGAGTCGGCCCTTGATCCCGCCGTGCCGGGAGTCCAGATCGTTGATGAGTGCGCTGAGGCTGTCGCCGGAGCCCTGCACGGTCTTCTCACCGCCGGTGTGCGAGCGGAGGATCGTGGGGATTCGGACCTCGATAGCCATGCGAACTTCTCTCCTAGGTTAATGATGGGAACTCTCGCCTGCTGTGGGTAACGACGGCACCCGCCGGTTCGATTCCGGATCACGTCGGGATCATGTGATCTCGACCGGCTCTTCGGTCACCTGGCCGTCTATAATCCGGTAGGAGCGGAATTCGGTCGGATCCTGGTCGTTGCCGTGCTCGCGAGTGGACACCAGGACGTAGTGCGCCCCTGGCTCGGCAGCGAGGTTGATGTCGGTTCGTGACGGGAACGCCTCGGTTGCGGTGTGCGAGTGATAGATGACCACCGGTTCCTCGTCCCGGTCGTCCATCTCGCGGTAGAGCTTGAGCAGGTCCGCGGAGTCGAACTCGTAGAACGTGGGCGAGCGCGCCGCATTGAGCATCGGGATGAACCGCAGCGGGCGGTCACTGCCGATCGGGCCGGCGATCACCCCACACGCCTCGTCAGGATGGTCACGCCGGGCGTGGGCCCGGATCTCGTCGACCAGCCCACGCGCGATCCGAAGCACGAGCCGAGTCTAGGCACCGCGAGCGCGGGGCTCGGCCAGGACGTCGACCAGCAGACCCTGCACCGCTGTCAGCCATGAGTACGCCGCCCAGCGCGGATCCCCGGTCTCCTCGGCACGCAGCAATGGGTCATCGGCTTCCTGGACGTCCAGCCGAACCCCGATAGCCAGCCGTACGTCATTGAGCGTCCGCAACCACGCCTCGGCCGCGTCCTGCTCGAGTTCGACTCGTCCGCCGTCCGGGCCGAGGTTGTCCAGCAGGAGGTCGGCATCGGCCAGCTTCTCGCTGCGTAGTCCGGCCTCGGTCAGGGAGCGGTAGTCCTTGGCCAGGTCAGGGTCAGTGCGGTGCCCGTCCGGCAGCAGCCGTTGGGCGACCGGATCGACGCCCGTCGCGCCGGCTGATGCCGGGTCGGGTTCGTCGGCACTCATGACCGCTCGGATCTCGGCGACGACCTGGCGCAGCAGCGCGGCCTCGGACGGGTCGAGTTCGGTGACGAGCCGCTGTCCCTCCCAGCGGAAGGGCCTCACGAGTCCTGCTGGTAGCTGGCCCACAGCCCGTATGCGTGCAGTCGGGACGTGTCGGACTCCATCCGCTCCTTGGCGCCCGAGCTGACGATGGCCCTGCCCTCATGGTGCACCTGCAGCATGAGCTTGGTGGCGGTCGGCTCGTCATAGCCGAACAGTTTCTGGAACACATAGGTCACGTAGGTCATCAGGTTCACCGGGTCGTTCCAGACGATCGTGACCCAGGGTCGATCGGTCTCCTCGTCCTCGTCGACGACGACCTCTTCGGTCCGCTCCGGCGCGATGATTCCGGTCACGTCATCCATTCTGCCCGGTTCGGCCACTCAGCTCCTCGCCTACGCTGCCGAGCTGTGTCCACGGCGTTGCTGACCGACCATTACGAGCTCACGATGCTCGCCGCGGCGCTGCGCGACGGCACCGGGCAGCGGCGGTGCGTCTTCGAGGTATTTGCCCGGCACCTTCCGGCTGGGCGACGGTACGGCGTGGTCGCCGGCACCAGTCGGCTACTCGATGCGATCGACGACTTCCGCTTCGGAGAGGCGGAGATTGCCGAGCTCCGCGACAAAGCAGTCGTGGACTCTCATACGCTGGAATGGCTTGCCGCACATCGCTTTTCCGGCGACATCGACGGTTACGCCGAGGGCGAGCTCTACTTCCCGGGCTCCCCGATCCTCACCGTGCGGGGCAGCTTCGCCGAGGCCGTCCTGCTGGAGACGTTGGTGCTGTCGGTGCTCAACCATGACACCGCGATCGCCTCAGCCGCCGCCAGGATGGTCTGCGCCGCCGGGGACCGGCCCTGCATCGAGATGGGTTCCCGGCGCACGCATGAGGATGCTGCGGTCGCGGCCGCGAGGGCTGCCTACCTCGCCGGCTTCTCCGCGACGTCCAACCTGGCCACGGGGGCGCGGTACGGCGTACCCACCACGGGGACCAGCGCACACGCCTTCACGTTGCTGCATGACGACGAGAGTGCTGCCTTCGCGGCACAAGTCAGCGCGATGGGGGTGCAAACCACCTTGCTGGTCGACACCCACGACGTGTTGGAAGGCATCCGGGCGTCGGTGCGCACGGCCGGCCACCAGCTCGGCGCGATCCGGCTGGACTCAGGAGACCTGGGTTCGCTGGCCGCCCAGGCCCGCGAACTGCTTGACTCGCTCGGGGCTACCGGCACCCGGATCGTGGTTACGAGCGATCTGGACGAGTACGCGATCGCGGCACTGGCCGCCGCACCTGTGGACAGCTACGGGGTGGGTACCTCCCTCGTGACCGGATCAGGCGCTCCAACGGCAGGGTTCGTCTACAAACTGGTCGAGGTCGACGGGAGGCCGGTGGCCAAGGGGTCCACGGGAAAACCGTCCCGGGGTGGTCGAAAGTTCGCCGTACGACGACACGACGCGCAAGGCGTGATGATCGCCGAGGTGGTCGGCACCGGCGGGGCCCCGGAATCACGTACCGGCGATCGTGCGCTGCAGGTCCCGTTGGTCGTCGACGGCCGGCGGGTCGAATCGGGTCAGTCGCCGCGTGCCCAACTGGAACGTGCCCGAGCTCATCACCGAGAGGTCATGGCCGCCCTGCCCATGTTCGGACGCAAGCTCTCCCGCGGCGAACCAGCGATCGACACCGACTTCGTGCCGAGGTAGGTGCAGTGCCGCGACCAGATACGAGTTTCGGGCCATGTAGGTCGACTGCGAGCCCAACAAGGCACATCTCGGCTCGCCACTCACGCTGAGGCGAGGGCGAGAACGGAGCGGACTCGGTCGAGCATGGCCTGCGGGTGGTGCAGGTCCGCTGCTGTGACATGTACGACGCGCCATCCGGCCGCGGTCAGCCGGTCTAGGCGTAGCCGATCGCGACGTAGCTGGCCTGGTTCCCAATGCCAGGATCCCTCGTACTCGACCGCGACCCGCTCCACGACGAACGCGAGATCCACCCGAGCCACGAAGACTCCCCCGACCAGCACGTCGTGCTGTGGGACAGGCGCCAGACCAGCCGCGACCAGCAACAGCCGAGTCACTGTCTCCGGCGGAGACTCCGACCTGCCGTCGGCGCGGGACACGGCAGTACGGGCCAACGCGCTCCCACGACATGGTGGAAGCCCGACGACGGCCGCTGACAGCGCGTCGTGTGTGATGCGGCCGCTGTGCAGGATCCGGTCTAGGGCAACCACGGCCCGTGTTCCATCAGGCTCCCGGGCAATGTCCACCGCCGCCCGGAGCAACGTCGTCCGCCGGGGATCGCTGGCCAGCATGTCGGTGGCGGGCAGTCTCGCCCGCCGGATCCGCATTCCCTTGAACGGGCCGAACACCACGTCCGGCTCGATGATCACCTCGACCGGCTCGTCGTCGCCGACCACGTCTGCGATGCCCGCTGCCGCAACGGCACTTCGGCCGGCGATCGCGGCGCGGGCCGGCAACAGCAGCCCGGCCGCATCGGTCCGCAGCCGATGGTCGATGTCCAGGCTTGCGTCGGCGTACACGCCGCGAAAGAGCCGTACGTAGGCACTCCCCCGCAGTTGATCGGGCGTGATGAGACCTGCTCGTACAGCGTCGGCTCCGCGGAACACCAGGTGTCGCAGGGCTGATGGCGGCAGTGGACGGGGAGGCACGCCGTAGCCTGTCGCGGTCGCCGTCCTGGCCGCTTACACCGTCCACAGATCGGCAGGTGTGGACGAGATGTGGCATTTCGGGGTCGATCGGGAGACCCGCGACCCGAAAACACTGATCTCGGCCCGCTGCCTACGGGCAAGGGCCGCCATTGCGACGTCAGGTGGTGGGCTCGTCCAGGGATTCGACATCGGCTCGACTGATCCCGAGTACGAACAGGATCGCGTCGAGGTAGGGCTGGTTCAGTGCGGCGTGCGCCTGATCCCGAACGTAGGGCCGTGCGTTGAAGGCCACACCCAGCCCGGCGGTGGCGAGCATGTCGATGTCGTTGGCTCCGTCACCGACGGCCACGGTCTGACTCAGCGGGATCCCGAATTCACTGGCGAAGCGTCGCAGTGCCTCGGCTTTCCCATGTCGATCGAGAAGGTTGCCCAGCAATCGCCCGGTGAGCTTGCCGTCCACGATCTCGAGGGTGTTGGCGGCCGAGAAATCGAGATCCAGGCGGGTGACGAGCCGATCGGTGATCTGGGTGAAACCGCCGCTGACGATGCCGCAGCGATATCCCATTGCCTTCAGCGTCCGGACCAGCGTCCGAGCGCCGGGCGTGAGGACGAGTTCGTCGTAGACCTCGTCCAGTGCCGTGGCCGGTAGCCCTGCCAGCA
>JBPCPI010000076.1:0-8902 GCA_050999295.1 Geodermatophilaceae bacterium
TCGGGTTCTGCCGCCAGGATCGTACGACCCGACGGAGATGGTGCTCCTCGTACGCGCGGATGACGTCGGTCCCGACCGCTGCCTTGAGCTGGAAGACCAGGCCTGCGCGGATCGACTCGACGATCGCTGGTGTGCCGCCCTCCTCACGGTGCTCGATGTCGCGGAGATAGCGGTGCTCGCTCGGGTTTACGTATGCCACAGTCCCGCCGCCGGGCACGACCGGGACCCGGTTGGCGAAAAGTTCACGCCGCCCGACCAGCACGCCGGGCGTACCGACACCCCCGATGAACTTGTGCGGGGACAGGAAGATCGCATCCTTGTACGCCGCCGGGTGGTCCGGGCAGTCCGGGTCCATCGCGATATCGACGTACGGGGCCGCGGCTGCGAAGTCCCAGAAGGACAGGGCGCCGTACCGGTGCAAAGTGTCGGCGATGCGGCAGGTGTTGGTGACGATACCGGTGACGTTGGAGGCCGCGGAGAACGATCCGATCTTCAGCGGCCGATCAACGTGCGCGGCCAGTTGGGCCTCGAGCTGGTCGACGTCGATGTGCCCGTCGGCGTCCTCCGGGATGACCACAACGTCTGCAATCGTCTCCCGCCAGGACACCTCGTTGGAGTGATGCTCGAACGGGCCGATGAACACGACCGGTCGCTGCTCGGCGGGGATGTGACTGCTGAGTGCGAACCGGTCGTCCAGGTCGGCGGGGATGCGCAGGTTGAGGACGCCGATCAGCCGATCGACAGCACCGGTGGTGCCGGAGCCGGTGAACAGGACGACGTGCTCGTCGGTGCCGCCGACCGAGTCCCGGATCAGGCTGCGGGCGTCCTCACGCAGCCGGGTGGTCTGCAGCCCAGTGCCGGATGACTCGGTGTGCGTGTTCGCGTACCGCGGCAGGACCTCGTCGCGGATGAAGTCCTCGAGAAAACTCAGCGCCCGCCCGGACGCGGTGTAGTCGGCGTAGGTGACCCGCCGCGCGCCGTACGGACCGGGCAGCACCTGGTCGTCGCCGATGACTGCCTCGCGGATGCGTTCGAGCAGTGGGCTGTGTGGCAGGGCGGGCTCGGCCGCCTCGATGTCGGCGGTGTCGCTTGCCACGGCGGTGTGGCTTGCTACGGCGGTGTGGCTTGCTACGGCGGCCGTGTCGGTGGGCCCGGATTCCGCCCGTGCCGCGCCCGCCCCCCTGCTGTTTGCAGCAGTCTGCCGGTTGCCCGGTGGATGGTGCGCGAAACTCACGCGGTCGACGGTAGCGCTGTCCGGCATGACGCGGTCCTCGGAACCGCGCCCGGACGGTACGACTGCCGCCGCCGGGCGCAGCACGCCTGCGGCCTGAGCGCACTTTATCCGGAGAAAGTCCGTCCCAGGGTCCGTCCCAGGGTCCGTCCCAGGGTCCGTCCCAGGGTCCGTGCCGGGGGTGGCGCTGGGCTCCGCGGTCGCTGCCGTCCAAGGCTCAGGCGGGACTACGGCGGGCGACGACCGCCAGCCGGCCGATCCCGAGCACCAGATAGCCCAGCGCGGCGAAGCCAACCGCGAGCAGCGCCACGTCGCGGGCAAGCCCGGCCATACCGATCTGTTCCACGTCGAGGAAGTAGTACATGAACCGGCCGCGCTCGGAGTTGAGGTAGACCACGATCGCGATCAGGTACACCAGCGGGTATCCCAGCCAGGCGAGCGGGTGCCACCAAGTCAGCCGTCCCTGGCTGCGGCCGATCAGCAGCCAGTCCAGTCCGACGAGCACGGGACTGACGACGTGCAACATGATGTTCTGCGGCGTGTAGCCCATGCTCATCTCGGTGAGGTACAGGTTCCAGATCACGCCAGCGACCACGACGTACAACACGACTGCGCCGCGCAGGCCAGGGAGCCGTCTGGCCGCCGCCGGTCGCACCAACGCCCAGAGGAAGTACGCCGCCGCGAACAGGTTGACCTCGTAGGTGAATGTGCTGAACCGCCACCACAGTCCGGACCGAGACGTGGTGGCCGTGATCAGGAACGCCAGCAGGATGGTCGCCACGATCGCGATGCGCAGGCCCACGGCAAGCGGTGCCCGCGTCGAAGTTGCAGTCGCCCTGGGCGCCGGCGCCGTCGTCGTCGTGGGAGCGAGCATGGGAGACACGGTACGACGCCGGGCTGGGACCTAGCGGAGCATCGACCGCACGGGGTCGAGACCCGGCAACATCGCTGACGGTCATCCGGGGCGCGAATCTAGTCGTCTGGTCCGCCGCGACTGTTGAGTTCGATCACGACAACCTCCGGGTCAGCACCCACCCGCATCGGCGGACCCCAGAAACCGGTGCCCGCTGTGACGTACAGCTGGGTGTCCTCGATCCGGGTCAGCCCGCTGACCGCGCCCTGTTGTGCGGCGACGACGTAATGAAAGGGCCACATCTGCCCCGCGTGGGTGTGCCCGGACAGTTGCAGATCCACGCCGTAATCGACGGCGAGGTCCACATTGACCGGTTGATGCACCAGTAGAACCACGGGTCGATCCGAGCGCCGTCCGCCGAGCGCCTGGTCGTAGTCCGGCGGGTCGTCGAAGTCCTCGCCGTTGATGTCATTGACGCCGGCGAGGTCGAAGGCGGCTCCATCACGCTCGATGGCCAGCCGCTCGTTGCGCAGCACACGCACGCCGAGGTCCGGCAGGTAGTCGATCCACTCCTGCGCGCCGGCGTAGTACTCGTGATTGCCGGTGACGAAGTATGTCCCGTACGGCGATTGCAGTCCGGTCATCGGGGCGACGTCCCGGCCGAGCTCGGCCACCGATCCATCGATGAGATCACCGAGGACCGCCACCATGTCGGGTTCGACTCCGTTGACGGTGTCGACAAGTTTCTCCAATCCGGCCCTGCGTCGCATGGCGCCGAGGTGCGCATCGGCGAACAGCGCGATCCGGAATCCGGCCAGTCCGGGATCCAGACCCGCGATCTGTACCCGAACCCGACGTACGACCGGATCCGCCAGGGCCCGGGTAATCCCGTACCCGCCGACGCCGGCAGCCGCGACACCGGCACCCGCGGCAATAGAGCGGGCAAGGAACAACCGCCGGTTGACCTCTCGCTCATCATCGGAGGTCGATGACCCGCTCGTACGGTCGGCTTCGGCCGTACGTACCTCACCGTGTCCTGCAGACGCTGGAGCCACCACCGCCACCGCCGCCACCTGCGGGACTGCGTCAGGAACCTCTGCGGACGCCGGCGCATGGACGACTGCCATCTGCCGGCCGGCGCCGAAGATCCGGAGGGCGAGCCGGACCAACTCACCGAGGAGCAGGAAGAGGAAGAAGTAGAACGCGAACCCGAGCCAGCTGAACCCGACCCACGCCAGGGGTCTGGCCACGTCGGGGGAGACCAGAGCGCTCGCCAGCTGCGCGACCCCGGTGGAGAGGAATGCGGCAACGATGAGCCAGGTGCCGATCCGCCGTCCGCGCGAGCCCGCGCGAGTCGTCGAGCGGACCGCCCGTCGCCAGATGTAGTAGTTCATCAGTCCCAGAACGGTCAGCAGCAGCGCGACGAAGGCGACTAGGCCGAGCACTGACACGCGCCCCATCATCCACGCCTCGCCGGTCGAGCGCCCTGTGCACCGATTGCGATCCGCGCCAGGGCGGTGCGATCCGGTCAGTACGCTTGCCACCCGTGACCTTCTACCCCGCGGGCAGCCTCCGCTCCGGTCCTCACTTGCTGGCGCTCGCTGCGATCCGCACGGAGGTTGTCCGCTCGTGACCACCCCCGACCTCGACGCTCAGCTCGCCGACGCCGACCTGCTCATCGTTGGCTCCGGCTTCTTCGGCCTGACGATCGCCGAGCGAGCGGCGACCCAGCTGGACAAGAAGGTCGTGATCGTCGACCGCCGTTCGCACATCGGCGGCAACGCCTACTCCGAGGCCGAACCGGAGACCGGTATCGAGGTGCACAGGTACGGCGCGCACCTGTTCCACACCTCCAACACGCGGGTCTGGGAGTACGTGAACCAATTCACCGATTTCACCGACTACAAGCACCGGGTCTTCACGATCTATCAGGACCGGGTCTATCCGATGCCGATCAACCTCGCGACGATCTGCGAGTACGCGGGTCGGTATATGACCCCCGATGAGGCACGGGCACTGGTCATCGAGCAGGCCTCGGAGATCGCCGCGGAGGACGTGTCGAACCTCGAGGAGCAGGCGATCTCCCTGATCGGGCGCCCGCTGTACGAGGCGTTCATCCGCGGCTATACCAAGAAGCAGTGGCAGACCGACCCGACCGAACTCCCCGCCTCGATCATCAAGCGGCTGCCGGTCCGGTACAACTTCAACAACCGTTACTTCAGTGACACCTACGAGGGTCTGCCCGTCGAGGGGTATACCGCCTGGCTGACGAGAATGGCTGCGCACGAGAACATTTCGGTGTTCTTGGAGACCGACTACTTCGACATCCGCTCTGCGGTCCCTGACGAGATGCCGACTGTCTACACTGGACCCTTGGATCGATATTTCGACTTCGAGGCTGGGCACCTCGGCTGGCGCACACTGGATTTCACCCAGGAGGTCCTGTCTGTGGGTGACTTCCAGGGCACGTCGGTGATGAACTACGCCGGTGAAGACGTGCCGTACACCCGGATTCACGAGTTCCGGCACTTCCACCCAGAGCGTGACTATCCGACCGACAAGACGGTGATCTTCCACGAGTACTCGCGCTTCGCCGAGACCGGGGACGAGCCGTACTACCCGATCAACACCGCCGAGGACCGGGCCATGCTCGAGCGCTACCGGGAACTGGCCCGCAAGGAAGCGGTGGCCAGCAACGTCATCTTCGGCGGCCGGCTCGGGACCTACCAGTACCTGGACATGCACATGGCCATCGGGGCCGCCCTGTCGACGTACGACAACAAGATCGCGCCGTACTTCACCGCCGGCACCCGCCTCGACGGCTCCCTGGACACCTAACATCGGGCCCCCGCCAAGTTGATCATCGGAAAGTCGGGGTTTGTTTGCCCGAATTGCCGCCGAAACCCCACCCAATTCCGATGATCAACATCCGCGGACAGCGGGGGTTGACCTCACGTCGACTTGAGGTTGCAGGCTGGCTCCATGAAGGCGATCAGACAGTACGAGTTCGGTCCGGCTGAGAATCTGCGCTACGAGGACGTACCCGATCCGGAGCCCGCCGAAGGGCAGGTGCGGGTGGCGGTCGAGGCAGCCGGGGTCCATCACATCGACACCAAGATCCGGCAGGGCATCTCATACGGCCCGCCTCCGATGCTGCCGATGACACCAGGGCGCGAGATCGCCGGCAGAGTGGAGGCGCTGGGGTCTGGGGTGGACAGTTCGTGGCTCGGCAGACGAGTAGTGGCCCACCTCGGCCTGGCCAGCGGCGGGTACGCGGAGAAGGCGGTCATCACCGCAACTTCTCTGCACGAGATCCCGGAGCAGATCAGCGCCTCCGCGGCGGTGGCCAGCATCGGTACCGGCCGTACTGCCTTGGTCGCCCTTGACCTGGCCGCTGTGACTGACCAGGACGTCGTGTTGGTGACGGCAGCGGCCAGTGGCATGGGCAACCTGCTGGTTCAGGCGGCTGGCCGGCATCTCGGCGCGACCGCGGTCGGCCTGGCCGGCGGCGCGGAGAAAGTGGCTCGGGTGCGCCAACTCGGTGCGGATATCGCTGTGGACTACCGCGCGTCCGGCTGGCCCGACCGGGTCCGGGAGGCGCTCTGCGATCGGCAGGTCACCGTCGTGCTGGACGGGGTCGGCGGAGACGCTCTCGACCTTGCGGCGCGACTACTGGGCCGCGGTGGCCGGATCGTGAGTTTCGGCTCGGCCTCCGAGGAGCCGAGCACGCTTGACGAGTCCACGCTGCAGGCCCGAGGGATCGGCCAGTCCTGGGTGGTCGGCCCCAAGGCCGCGCCGATGGGCGATCTGCGGGTACTCGAGACCAGGGCGCTCGCGGCCACCACGAATGGAGACTGGGATCCGCTGCTGAACCCGCCGTACGAGCTGGCCGAAGCTGCGGCAGCGCACACCGCCGTGGAGAACCGGGGCACCGTCGGCAAGGTCGTCCTGATCCCCTGAACCGAGTCGATCAAGCGAGTCGATCAGGGGAAGTCTGCAATCATAGGTTCGTTGCAGGGGTCCCCTCAGTCGGTCCAGAAAGCGCTCAGAAGCGAGCGCGCATCTCGGCGACTGCGGTTTCCACCGGGCCGTCGACGATGAGCTTGCCCTGCTCGAGCAGGATGCCGCGCTCACAGAGGTCGGCGACCATGTTCAGGTCATGGCTGACAATCACCAGAGCGTGGCCGGCGGCTTTGAGCTCTCGGATCCGGGCCAGGCATTTGCGCTGGAACGGTTCGTCGCCGACGGCCAAGATCTCGTCGACCAGGAAGATGTCCGGCTCGGTGTGCACGGCGACGGAGAACGCCAGCCGCAGGAACATCCCCGAGGAGTAGAACTTCACCTCGGTGTCGATGAACTCCGGGATCTCGCTGAACGCGACGATGTCATCGAACCGGTCGTCGATCTGCGCTTCGGTCATGCCGAGAATCGCCCCGTTGAGATGGACGTTCTCCCGGCCGGTCAGGTCGGGGTGAAAGCCCGCGCCAACCTCGATCAGGCCAGCTACGTTCCCGCGAACCATGACCTGCCCGTCGTCGGCCCGCATCACCCCAGAGATCAGCTTCAGCAAAGTGCTCTTGCCCGACCCGTTGAGCCCGAGCAGCGCCACGGTCTCGCCGTCGTTGATGTGGAAGGACACGTCGGTCAGCGCGACGAACTTGTTGGTCAGCGGCTCCTTGCGCCCGCGCAGCGTCCAGACGACGAGTTCTTTCAGAGAACTGCTGTGCCGCAACGTGAACCGCTTGGTCACCTGGTCGACGATGATCCGAGTGTCCGGGCCTGGGATGGTCATCGGGCCGGATTCGGCATCGGTCACGTCAGTCATGCGGCGCCCATCGGAGCGGTCACAGCTCCTGTGCGAACTGGCCGTCTAAGCGCCGGAAGGTTGCCTGGCCGACAACCAGCACGAGGCTGGACAGCACCAACGCGCCGAGCCCGATCCAGCCCAGGTTCGGAAGTACGGCGCTGGTCTCGTCGGTGGCCGGGAACCAGAAGCAGAAGTGGAACAGTTCGACCGCGGCGGTCAGCGGGTTGGCCTGATAGAGCCACCAGAGCGGGCCGGTACCGATCGCGTCGGTGACCATGGTCCAGAAGTACAGGACCGGTGAGATCCAGGTGGCCACCATCAGGATCAGGTCGACGAAGTTCTCGGCATCCCGGAAGACCACATTGATCGCGCCGAACAGCAGTCCCAGGCCGAGGGAGAACACCGTCACGATCAGAAACCCCAGCACGCCGGCCCCCAGTTGGAGCGGCGAGGGCCGCCAACCGGCAATGAGGGCACCCGCGATCAGCACCAGAACCTGTGGAAAGAGGTGCACCATGGCGACCCACAGCGAGGACACCGGGAATAACTCCCGTGGGAGATAGATCTTCTTGACCAGGGCGCCATTGCCGACGATCGACCGAGTCGCGTTGCCGAACGCCTCACTGAAGTAGTTGATCGCGACGATGCCGGAGAACAGGTACACCGCGAAGTCCTCGATGTTGCGACTCAGCCCTAGAAACACACCAATCGCGAAGTAGAAGACGACGAACTGGACAGCCGGTTTGAGGTAGGACCAGAACAGACCCAGGATCGAGGCCTGATAGCGGATCCGGAGCTCTTTGCGTACGAGCAGCCTGACCAGATACCGCCGCCGCAATACATCCAGCAGACCGGCGCCGCGACCGGGCTCGACGAAGCCGTCGGCCTCCAGGGTGGTCACGACGAGAAGCCTAACCAGCCATCCCCTCGTGGTCCGGCAACCACCGGCACGCGGCAGCCAACCGACTTAGGGGACCCCTGCGACGATTGATACGTAGGAACCTTCCCCTGTCGCCCCTACGAGGCAAATGATCATCGGCAAACAGGGCATTCTCGTGGCGGAAATCGGCCCTTTTGCCGATGATCAACTTGGTTTCTGGCCCGGGCGCCAGCGGGCGTGGCCCGTCTTCGGGGTTCCCTCGCGGGCCAGTTGCAGGCGCGGCTTCGGGCCATCGGTGCGGCCGGTCTGCGGCGCCCGGGCTCCGGCCATCCAGGGCAGTGGCCAGGGCGCGCCGGGACCGGAGTACCCCTGCTCGATCGCCGCATGCAGGGTCCAATTCGGGTCGTAGAGATGTGCCCGGCCGAGCGCGCACAGGTCGGCCCGCCCGGCCAGCAGCAGCGAGTTGACGTCGTCCCAGGACGAGATCACGCCCACCGCGATCGTCGCGATCCCGACCTTGTTCCGGATCGCGTCGGCGAACGGCGTCTGGTACGAGCGGCCGAAGTCCGGCTTCTCCTGCGGCGCGATCTGCCCGGTGGACACGTCGATGGCATCCGCGCCGGCATCGGCGAAGGCCCGGGCGATCTGCAGCGCATCGGCCCCGGTGATCCCGCCCTCGATCCAGTCGGTGGCCGAGATCCGTACGCTGATCGGCTTGTCGTCCGGCCAGACTTCCCGGATCGCGGCGAAGACCTCCAGCGGGTAGCGCAGCCGGTTGTCCAGCGATCCACCGTAGGAGTCGGTGCGCCGGTTAGTGATCGGCGAGATGAACGAACTCAGCAGGTAGCCGTGCGCGCAGTGCAACTCCAGCAGGTCGAACCCGGCACGATCGGCCATCCGCGCCGCGGCGACGAACTGATCCCGGATCCCGGCCATCTCCGCCGCGGTCAACTCGCGCGGGACCTGGCTCACGCCCGGCTGGTAGGCAACGGCCGACGGTGCGACGAGCGGCCAGTTGGCCCCGGCATCGGTCAGCGGCTGGTCGATCCCCTCCCACATCAGCCGGGTTGAGCCCTTGCGCCCGGAATGTCCGAGCTGGATGCCGATCGCGGCGCTGGACTGCTCGTGCAC
>JBPCPI010000114.1:0-3324 GCA_050999295.1 Geodermatophilaceae bacterium
GGATGGTTGGTCCGGTCCTCGGCCCTGGGGGTGGGCTTACGCCCGGTCAGCTTCTTCCGCCCGTGCCCGCCGGTGCCGGTGGAGGGACCCTTCTTCTTGGTCTGCGCGGCAGCTCGTTTGCCCGGCCGGCCGCGGGCGCTGGGGCTCATGTCCGTACCACCCATCGGCTGCCCTCGGCGCTGTCCTCGACCGCGACACCGGCCGCGGCCAACTGATCCCGGATGGCATCCGCAGCCGCAAAGTCCTTGCGCGCCCGGGCAGCCGCCCGTTGCTCCAGCAAAGCCTCGACCAGCGCATCGACTGCACCGGCCGCCCCAACGCCGGAGCCGCCGGCGCCGGCCCATGGCTCGGCCAGCGGATCAAGCCCGAGGATCGCGAGCATGGCCCGAACCGAACCCAACGCGCCGCGCACCTGGACGTCGTCGCCCGCGGCGAGAGCGGCATTTCCGCTGCGGACGATCTCGTGCACACAGGCCAGTGCCGTCGGGGTATGTAGATCGTCGTCCATCGCCGCGGCGAAGTCCGCGCACATCACCGGCGCACCGGCATCGGCACCGACCCGCTCGGCGGCGCGGGTCACGAAACCCTCGATCCGGGCGTACGCCGTCTCCGCCTCGGCCAAGGCGCCCTCGGAGAACTCCACAGGGGACCGGTAGTGCGGGGCCACCAGGTAGTAGCGCAGGGCGACCGGCCGTACCCGCTTGATCACCTCGCTGACCAGCAGGGCGTTGCCGACGGACTTGCTCATCTTCTCGCCGGTCAGATTCAGCATCGCGTTGTGCATCCACACCCGCGCGAAGGGTCGGCCGGCGGCGCGCGACTGGGCGAGTTCGTTCTCATGGTGCGGGAAGCGCAGATCCAGGCCGCCGCCGTGGATGTCGAATTCGTCGCCCAAGTACTTGCCGGCCATCGCCGAGCATTCGAGGTGCCAACCCGGGCGGCCGCGACCCCACGGTGTCGCCCAGGAGGCGGTCTCGGGCTCGGCGGGCTTGGTGCCCTTCCACAGCGCGAAGTCGCGCGGGTCACGCTTGCCGCGCGGATCCGCGTCGGCCGCGGCCGCCATGTCCTCGATCCGCTGCCCGGACAGTTCGCCGTACGAGGGCCACGAACGTACGTCGAAGTAGACGTCGCCCGAATCATCGGCCGCAGGATAGGCATGACCAGCCTCGATCAGAGCGTCGATCATCTCGACCATCTCCGGGATATGGCCGGTCGCCCGTGGCTCGTACGTCGGCGGCCGACAACCCAGCGCGTCGTACGCCAGGTGCAGCGCGCGTTCGTTGGCGTAGGCCAGCGCCCACCATTCCTGCCCGGCGGCTGCGGACTTCTCCAGCACCTTGTCGTCGATGTCGGTGACATTGGCGACCACGGTCACCTCGTACCCGTCGTGAACCAGCCAACGGCTCAGGACGTCGAAGACGACCTCCTTGCGGATGTGCCCGATGTGCGGCGGCCCCTGCACGGTCAAGCCACAGTGGTAGATCCCGACCTTGCCCGGAGTCACCGGTTCGAAGTCGCGGATCTGCCGGGTGGCAGTGTCGTAGAGACGCAGAGGCACCCGGCGAGTCTACGGACGCGACACGAGCAACGCCGTGGCCATGGCGGCGCGGCCCTCCCCTCGACCGGTCAGACCGAGACCGTCGGTCGTGGTGGCGGACACGCTGACCGGGGCCCGGAGTACGGCCGACAGCGCGGCCTGGGCCTCGTCGCGTCGTGGGCCGATCTGCGGACGGTTGCCGATGACCTGGACGGCGGCGTTGACCACCTGCCAGTCGTCGGCGGTTAGCCGCTCCATTGCTGCGGCGAGTAGGTCGATCCCGCTGGCACCCGCCCAGAGCGGATCGGTCGTTCCGAACACCTCACCCAGGTCACCGAGCCCAGCCGCCGATAACAGCGCGTCGACCAGCGCGTGAGCAGCGACGTCGCCGTCGGAGTGCCCGGAGCAACCGTCCTCGTCCGGCCAGGTCAGACCGGCTAACGCGCATGCGCGTCCCGCCTCGATCGGATGTACGTCTACCCCGAGCCCTACTCGCATCGCCGACCACCAACCTCCGCGGTTATGCGCATAACCGCAGCATCGAGGCCCGATCGGCGACGATTATGCGCATAACCGCGGGACGTGGGATCCATTCTTGACCGTTACGCGCATAGCGGCGGAGGGGGGTGGACGAGGCTGGCATGCTGGCGCGATGTCCTCCCTGGATCTCGAGACTGTCACGGCAATGGCAACCGCGATGCGGGGGCTGGCGGATCTGCCCTTCGAGAAGCAGGCATTCCGCCACGCGTGTGAACGGTTGGGCGAGTTGCAGGATCCGGAGTCAGACGGCTACCCCATGTGGGAGTACGAGCTTCCGGATGGCACCTTCCTGCGGCAATGCCATAACGAGCAGGATGAAGATGACATCTCAGTCGTGGCGGCGATGGTCACGCTCTACGCCTTCGAGGGACCGGAGCCCGAGTGGCACGACAGCGTGGAGTCCTTCCTGCGTGGGCGGCGGGAGTTCGACGATGCCTACGCGATTGCGCTCGCCGCAGCCCAGGCCGCCGCCGGCCCGCCGCTGCTATCCGGCCTCTATGTCGAAGACCAACTCCAGTGGGCACTGTGGCGTGGTGAGACCGGTCTGTTCGCCGTATTCCAGAGCTACCTCGACCCGATAATGGGCATGGAGCTCAATTACTGGGTCACCCCTTGGGCGGGCCCAGATCCGCAGCCTGACGACGATTTCCCAGAATGGATCGCTGACTGCCGTAGCCCGGAGTAAGCACCCCTCACTGCGTCGGGTTGTCTCGATGCCCCAGCAAGGCCTGAGCGAGGGCAAGGTCCGCCGGTGTGGTGATCTTCAGGCCGCGCTCGTCGCCGGGGACGGTTCGTACGGAGATCCCGAGTGCAGCCACGGCCTCGGCGTCGTCGGTCACCTGGTCGCCCCGGGCTGTGCTCTCCTCGAGGGCGCGTACCAACAGATCCCGCTCGAAGCCCTGTGGGGTCTGCGCGCGACGCAGATCGGAGCGGTCCACGGTCGTCGTGACCAGGCCGTCTGCATCCACTGACTTCACGGTGTCCGCGATCGCGACGACCGGAATCACGGCCGGCGCACCCGCAGCCAACGCAGCCCGTACCGCCGCAACGACGACGGGCGGTACGAGGGGACGGGCGGCATCATGGATCAACACCCAGCCCACATCGGCGGGTACGGCCTGCAGGGCGGCGCCCACCGACCGCTGCCGAGAGGAGCCCCCGGCGACGACCACGACGTCAGGATCGGGCAGCAGCCTGGCCACCGCCGAGATCAGATCAGCCGGAGCCGCGACCACGATGCCATCGCA
>JBPCPI010000061.1:0-8817 GCA_050999295.1 Geodermatophilaceae bacterium
GCACTCTTCTCCGCGGAGGAGTCATGAACACCGACGACGCACTCTTCTCCGCGGAGGAGTCATGAACACCGACGACGCACTCTTCTCCGCGGAGGAGTCATGAACACCGACGACGCACTCTTCTCCGCGGAGGAGTCATGAGCGGCGCGACGGCACGGATCGGGGTCACGGGACTGGCCGTGATGGGGCGCAACCTCGCCCGGAATCTCGCCCGCAACGGCTTCACGGTGGCTCTGCACAACCGGTCGTACGCGAAAACGAAGAGCCTCTTCACCGACCACGGAGACGAGGGCGAGTTCGTACCCAGCGAGAGCATCGACGACTTCGTTGCCTCGTTGGAGAAGCCCCGCACGATCATCGTCATGGTCAAGGCGGGTGACCCGACCGACGCGGTGATCGATGAACTGACCCCGCTGCTCGAGGAGGGCGATGTCGTCATCGACTGCGGCAACGCCCAGTTCAGCGACACCCGCCGCCGTGAGGCGGCCCTGCGCGAACTCGGGCTGAACTTCGTCGGCGCGGGTGTCTCGGGCGGCGAGGAGGGCGCCTTGCTGGGGCCGAGCATCATGCCCGGCGGCTCGGTGGAGGCCTACGAGCGGCTCGGGCCGGTCTTCGAGAAGATCGCCGCCCAGGTCGACGGCACGCCGTGCTGCATCCACATCGGACCAGACGGTGCCGGGCACTTCGTGAAGATGGTGCACAACGGCATCGAGTACGCCGACATGCAGCTCATCGCCGAGGCCTACGACCTGCTGCGCGAGGGACTCGGTATCGAGCCCGCCGAGGTCGCCGACATCTTCCGGGACTGGAACGGGGGCGACCTCGAGTCGTTCCTCATCGAGATCACCGCAGATGTCTTGTTGCACAACGATGCTCGTACGGGAAAGGCGTTGGTGGACAGCATCGTCGACGAGGCCGAGCAGAAGGGCACCGGGCGGTGGACCGTACAGAGTGCCCTGGATCTCGGCGTACCGATCACCGGCATCGCGGAGGCGACCTTCGCCCGCTCGCTGTCCGGGCATCGTGAGCAGCGGGCGGCTGCGCGAGCGACCTTCGGTGGAGGCACGGGTCCGGCGTGGGCGGCGCAGGACCGGGATGGCTTTGTCGAGGACGTGAGCCGGGCGCTGTACGCGTCCAAGGTCGTCGCGTACGCCCAGGGCTTCGACCACATCCAGGCCGGCAGTGCGGCCTTCGACTGGAACATCGACCGCGGCGGCGTCGCCACGATCTGGCGGGGCGGCTGCATCATCCGGGCTCGGTTCCTCGACCGGATCAAGGAGGCCTACGACGCGGACCCGAACCTGACCAGCCTGCTCGTCGCGCCGTACTTCGCCTCGGCGGTCTCCGATGGGGTGGACAGCTGGCGGCGGGTGGTCGCTGGCGCCGTGCGGGCGGGGGTACCGACCCCTGCGTTCTCGTCGTCGCTGGCCTACTTCGATGGGCTGCGTCGCGACCGGCTTCCGGCCGCGCTGATCCAGGGGCTGCGGGACAACTTCGGTGCGCACACCTACCGCCGGGTCGACGACGACGGCGCCTTCCACACTGGCTGGGCCACCGACGAGCGGCTGGAATCCCCCGCCTGAGGGGCTGCGCTCCAGGTCGCCGTACGCCGTCACCTATCCGACTCAGGGGAGCCCTGCAACGTTAGGTACCTACCAATCTTCCCCTGTTACGCATCGGAGCCGACGGTGTCCCATAGCCAATCGCCGCGTCGCGTCCAGCGATCAGGGGAGGATTACAACGTTAGGTTACGTGGCAGGGTGCCCCTGAGTCGGATTCAGCCGTGGGATGGAGGGCAGCGATGCTCGCGATCGAGAGGCTTGACGACGGGATCGCCGTACTGCGTCTGGCGCACGGCAAAGTGAACGCACTCGACGTCGAGCTCCTCGAGGCGATCGTCGTCGCCTTCGGTGAGGTCGCCGACGCGCCGGCGGTGGTGCTGACCGGCGCAGGCTCGAGCTTTTCCGCCGGTGTGGATCTGCCCCGCATCCTGACCAGCTCGGCTACCGAGATCGAGTACTTCCTCGACGCCCTGTCCCGTGCATTGCTGACAGTGTTCACCCACCCCCGACCGGTGCTCGCTGCGGTGAACGGACACGCAATCGCCGGCGGTTGCGTGCTTGCGGTTTCCGCCGACGTACGGCTGATGTCCGGCGGCTCTATGGGCCTGACCGAACTCGATGTCGGGGTGGCCTTCCCGACCGCGGCCCTGGAGATCGCCCGGCACGCCGCGGGTTCGCGGGTCCAGTCGCTGATCCTGTCCGGACGGCTGATCGACCCGGCAGAAGCGGTCGAGGTCGGGTTCATCGACTGGGTTGTGGACCCCGATGAACTTCTCGATGCGGCCATCACCGAGGCTCGCAGTCTTGCGAACATACCGGCCGAGACGTACGAGACCACGAAACGCCAACTGCACGCCCCGGCGATGGCGGCTATCGCGCGGGAGTACGAGATCTACGATGCAAGGGTGAGCCAAACCTGGACTTCGGACAGCGGACGGGTCGCGATCTCGTCCTTTGTGGCGAGCCTGAACCGACCGCGGATTTGACATGGACGAATCGCGAAACGTGCTGGGCGGCAAGCTCGAACCCTGCTCAGCCGAACCAGTAACCGGCTTCTATCGGGACGGCTGCTGCAACACCGGCCTCGGTGACGTCGGCAGCCACACCGTCTGCGCGGTGCTGTCCGAGGAGTTCCTCGCCCACCAGAAGTCGGTCGGAAATGACCTGTCCTCCCCCCGGCTGGAGTACGGCTTCGCCGGACTCAATCCCGGCGACCGGTGGTGCGTCTGCGCCTCCCGGTGGCGGCAGGCCTATGAGGCGGGCGCGGCCTCGCCGGTGATCCTGGCCGCCACCCACGTCCGCGCGCTGGAACTCATCCCGCTCGAAGCGCTGCGCGAG
The DNA here is from genome assembly GCA_050999295.1 of Geodermatophilaceae bacterium. Classification (GTDB taxonomy): domain Bacteria; phylum Actinomycetota; class Actinomycetes; order Mycobacteriales; family Geodermatophilaceae; genus JACCQS01. The sequence goes on from JBPCPI010000061.1 coordinate 2,901, forward strand.
TTCGCAGCCGACGTCCCCAGTGATGCGAGCGGGCTGTGATCTGCCGTAGGAGCCGGTTGTTCAACGCCCCGGCACCTTTCCAAGTCGCCAGAGCGCCGGTTGGGCAGCGAACCGGCACATTGAGAAGTGCGCGAATCAGAACGCGGGGCACTCCTTCGCGCCCTTTGACGACGGCGTAGCCGATACGTTCGAGGCAACCTAGCTAGTTGGAGGCATCATGGACACTTCCACCATCATCGGTATCGTCGTCGGGGTCTTGGTCGTGCTCGCCCTGGTTCTGGTGGCCGTCAAGATGAGCGGGAAGCAGAAGGAAGACCGTCGCCGCGCGAAAGCCGATGACATCAGGCAGGGCGCGGCCGAGAACGAGCGCGATGTGCAACGGCATCGGGCTGAAGCGGCCGAGCAGGAAGCTCAGGCCCGCCAAGCGCGCGCCGACGCCGACCAGAAGGCCGCCGCCGCCGAAAAGCTGGAGTTGGATGCGCAGGACCGCGCAGAGCAAGCAGCCGGCAAACAAAACGAGCAGCGCGATCGCCTGCGCGCTGCCGACGAGCTCGACCCGGACGTACCGGATCAGGGGCGCGACGATCCGCGAGGTGGGACCACTCCGCACACGCCCTCGCGGCCGGGGGAGTAGCGAATCGACACGATCGGCTAGTCGAGCGGTACGACGAGGCCTTCGTCGGCCAACAGGATCTCGCCGCTGAACACGGCTGCTGCTTCGCTGCGGGATTTCTCGCGGTCGTTGCCCGGCCAGAAGTGGGTGAGCATGAGCCGGCGCGCACCGGCCGCCGCGGCGGCCACTCCGGCGTCGTGGGCGCTCAGGTGCAGCTGCTGTTGGCTCGGACTCGGCGGGGTTGCGGCCTGCTGATCCCGTGACGTTGCCTCGACGATGTAGAGGTCCGCATCACGGCCAAGATCGGCCAGCCCAGGATCGGGTCCGGTGTCACCGGTGTAGGCGACCGTGAAGTCAGCACAGGTCAGCCGAATCCCGACATTCGGTACGAAGTGCGGTAGTGGTCTGGTCTCCAGCCGAAAGGGGCCGAGCTCGGTTGCGCTGCCGGGTGTCTGGCGCCAATCGAAGACCTGCCGTACGGCATCAGTGTCGTCCTCCTCGAGACTCGCGACCAGCTCGAGCACACCGGGTGGTGCGTACAGCGGGATGGCGGGTGCGCCCCGGCGGCCGAACCAGCGTGCGCGGAACAGGCCGTGCAGGTCGATCATGTGATCGGGATGGCGATGGGTGATGACCACGGCGTCGATCCCGTCCCCGGCCACGGACTCCACCAGGTCGAGCAACCGAGGCAGCGTGCCGTACCCGAGATCGAGCACGACCTGGAATCCGTTGTGCTCCAGGACGAATCCGCTGCATGCGCGACCGGGTTCGGGCCATGCGCCGCAGCTGCCCATGACCACCAGGCGACTGGTCACCGAAGTGGGCAGCCGGTCACTCGGGGCACAGCGAGGTGGGCGGCGTCCAGAGCCGGCGCAGTACGAGGCAGCCGCCGATCGATACCCATCGCCGAACGAGTCTGCCACCGGGCAACCAGTCATAGACGGCGGCCAATCTGTCGGCGAAGGAGCAGCCGCGCGCCAGCCGCACGGGTGAGCCAACAAAGCCTGCGCTGTCGGGTTGCTGCAAGGAGAATGCAGACATGTCCTGGAAGATCTTGCTGGCCGCCGTCGGCGGGTTGCTGGTGTTCTGGGCTCTACTCGTCGTCCTGTTGTGGTTGGCCCAGCTCAGGCATTCGGGCACGTTTCCGGTCGGCGAAGCGCTGCGGCTGCTGCCTGATGTGATTCGGTTGCTGCGGCGGCTCGCCGCGGACCCGGCGTTGCCACCCGGAGTCCGGCTGCGGTTGTGGTTGCTGCTGGGATATCTGCTGCTCCCGTTGGACCTGGTGCCTGACTTCGTCCCGGTCATCGGGTACGCCGACGATGCCATCGTCATCGCAGTGGCGTTGCGGTCGGTGACCCGTCGGGCCGGGCCGGAAGCCCTGGCTCGGCATTGGCCGGGCTCGGACGAGGGCCTTGACGCCGTACGGCGACTAGCCGGCCTCGACCGTCGACCCTGACCCCTGCAGCCGGCGCTGCCTGGAGCTACGCCGATGGTCAGAGGAACTGCAGCGGGTAGACCTCGAAAGATGTAGCCAGCGGTACGCCCAGCTGCGAGCCGGCCATCCGGGCGAAGCCCTCCAACATCTCCTCCATGTCGGGAGCCTTGTCACCGAAGGACTCGAAGTAGAGCCGGTGCGCCTTCAGCGACTCGACCCCGGCCTGGAAGTACTCGCCGATGTCGACCGCGTGCGTGGCCTGCGGGGACCCGCCTGCGGCCACGAGACGTACGCCGTTCCAGGGCTCCAGACCTTCCTTGAGCAGATCCCGGAAGACCCAGCGGTTACCGGCATCTCGAGCCGCGTCCAGGGTTGCCTGCCCGGCGACGATGTGGTCGGCCATGTTCAGCACGCCCGGACCGAAGCTTTCCCGGAAGTTGCCGGTGATCACCACCTCCGGGCGGTGCCTGCGGATGACGGCCGCGATCGCCCGACGCAGCGGCAGTCCGTACTCCAGCATCCCATCCGGGAAGCCGAGGAACTCGAGTTCGCTCACTCCGACCGCCTCGCAAGCAGCCCGCTGCTCCTCCTTGCGTACCGGGCCGGCCTGTTCGGGTTCGAGATTGTCGATGCCGGCTTCGCCGCTGGTCAGCAGGCAGTACGCGACGCTCTTGCCCTGCGCGGTCCATCGAGCAACGGCGGCCGACGTCCCGTACTCCATGTCATCGGGATGGGCAACGACGGCAAGGGCCCGCTCCCAATCTTCGGGAAAGGGTTCGAGTTGCCGGGGCGATCCGGGGGGTGTGGTCATGGTCGGCAAGTCTGGCCCAGCATCGCTTCAGGCGGGAGCTACGGGAGGTACTCGGGCTCCGGTCAACCGGCTCAAGACTGCGGTGGCTGACGGGCACAAGCTGGCCTAGTCGCGCACCCGGCTCCAGAGTCCGCGGAGCCTGTCGCGCAACATCGACACCGGGCCAGGGTCGACATCCGACGGTTCAGGTTCGGCGGCCAGTTGCGTGGCGCGCTCGTGCAAGCGCGCTCGTACGTCGTCCGGGGTGTACGCGCGTCGCGCCCGCTCGTCCCGCGCCAGAATCACCCCGGTGGCGGCAACCCCAGCGATGCCGGCGACGCCGATCCATTTCCATAGCCGCACGTCACCTACGCTAGCGGCCCGTGGCAGAGACTCTGATCAGCCTCGATCAGGCAGTTGAGCTGACCCGTACCGGCGACGTGTGGCTCTTCCGCGGCTCGACGATGGCCGACCGGGCCATCCAGACCTTCACCAATGCGCCGGTCAACCACGTCGGGATGGCAGTCGTACTCGACGATCTGCCGCCGCTGCTCTGGCACGCCGAACTCGGCAAGTCCCTGCCTGATATGTGGACCGGCAAGCACCAACGAGGTGTCCAGGTGCACGACCTGCACGACGCGGTCACGACCTGGAGCCGGAAGTACCACGCGCGTGCCTGGCTGCGCCAGCTCTCGACCGAGGTCACTCGGGAGATGGAGGACGCGGTGTTGCAGACGATCGCCCGGTTGGACGGGCGACCCTTTCCCACCACCACGGGGGTGATCCGAGGTTGGCTCTCCGGCCGGTTCAGCCATCGGACCAAGGCCGAGACGATCTACTGCGCGGAACTCGTCGCGGCGACCTACACCGCCATGGGCCTGCTGGACACCGCACGCACGCTGAACTGGTACGACCCCGGCCGGTTCTGGAGCGGGGACAACCTCGGCTTGGAGAAGGGCGCCTCTCTCGGCCGGGAGATCCGGGTGGCCATACCCGATCCCAGACAGCCGGGTGACCGCGAGCCGAGCCGAGCTACCAGATGACCGGCAGGGACTGGATCCCGTACACCACCGAGAGCTCGCGGAATTCGATCTCGGACGGAGCGACCGCCAGGCGCAGGTCGGGGAATCGGCGGACGAGGGCGGGGTAGGCGGCCCGGAGTTCCATCCGGGCCAGCTCCGCACCGATGCATCGGTGGATGCCGTACCCGAAAGCAAAGTGTGACACCGGCGTACGGGCGGGCTCGAACTCCTCGAGCCCAGCGCCCAGGGCTGCGTCGCGGTTGGCCGAGGACAGCGACGCGATGACGATCTCCCCCTCAGCGACTTGTTGGCCAGTGGACAACACGACGCCGCGCCTGGCGAACCGCGGAAAGGCGACCTGGACCACGGCGAGATAGCGCAGCATCTCCTCGACCATGCCGTTGATCGCGGTGTCGGCGTCACGGACGAGGGCAAAGTGCTCTTCGCTTCGCAGCAGGAGCAGCGCGCCCAGCGCGAGCATGCTGGCCGTCGTCTCATGGCCCCCGACCAGCAGCCCGTCCGCAAGACCAGCCAACTCCTCGTCGCTGATCGACCCCCCGTGCTCACGAATGATCATGCCGAGCAGGCCGTCACCGGGCTCCGCCCGCTGCGCAGACACCAACTCCCGCATATAGGTCAGCGACTGGGCGACCGAGTCCAGCGTCTCGGCGTCCTCCATGAAGTCGAACCGCGAGTTGCTCAGTCGCTGAAAATCCTCGCGATCCCCGTACGGCACACCGAGCAGTTCGCAGATGACCAGGGACGGGATCGGCAGCGCGAACGTCTGCACGAGGTCGACGGGCTTGGGAGAGGACTCAATGGCATCGAGGCAGTCCGCCACGATTGCGTCGATTCGCGGGGCCAGCCTGGCCAGCCGCCGCATCGTGAACTCCGGGGTCAGCATCTTGCGCAACCGAGTGTGCTTGGGCGGATCACTCATCCCGAGCCCACCCGGATCCTGTTGTCCGGCAAGGGCTTCCACGCCGATCACGGCATCAGCGAGAGTCGAGAAGTCGGTACTGAAGTCCGCGGCACTACCCAGTACCTGGCGTACGTCGTCGTAGCGGGTGAGCAACCAGAACTTCATTCCGAACAGGTTGAACTCGCTGACCGGCTCTTCGATCCGGCGCCTGGTCAGTGCGGGTACGGGATCCAGGCCCTCCCGCATGAGGGGGAGAAACGGCGAATCAGTCATCCCCGCGATTGTCGCAGCTATCGAGGCGGCTCACCGACCCCAACTTCCTGCGTCGGAGACAGCGGGCCTAGCTCGGTCGGCAAAGCTAGCACGAGTGTGCTACGAACGTCCTGTGCCGATGCGTCTGGAACCCGATCAACGTCGTACGGAACTGGCCGAGGCCGTCTGGCGGGTGATCCGGCGAGAAGGCGTACGCGGCGCCTCCGTACGCGGCGTGGCCCGTGCGGCCGGGTTGTCGATGGGGTCGGTGCGGTACTTCTTCGGCACCCAGGAGGAACTCCTGCACTTCGCCATGCGCGCGGTCATCGCCCGGGCGACGGCGCGGATCGAGGCCGCCGCTTCGGACCGTGACGCGCTGGTGGCCCAAGGCGATGCCGCTGCGGCTGCCGCCCGACTGCTGGAGCAGATCCTGCCGCTGGACTCCGAACGCCTCGGCGAGGCCCAGGTCTGGCTGGCCTTCACCGTCCAGGGGGTGGTCGACGAGGGCATGGCAAGGATCAGACGGGAGGCAGATGCGGGAGTCCGTCAGCTCTGCCAGATGTGCCTGACCGACCTGGCCGGACGGGGACTGGTAGCCAGCGAGCGCGACCTCGACCTCGAGGTCGAACGGTTGTGGTCCCTGCTGGACGGACTGACCCTGCACATCCTGCTCGACCTGACGCCGCCATCGGTTCGGCGGGTTGACAAGATCCTCAGAACCCACCTCGGCGACCTACAGCACCCGGCCGCCCACGCCGCAGCCTGACCACGAGGCCCTTTCCAAACCCTCGCGGGTGTGCGCATAACCGCGAACCCCGAGGCCCCTCCGGTGACAATTGTGCGCACAACAACAAACCCAGAGGCCCACTTCCTGACGGGTGTG
>JBPCPI010000189.1:0-14122 GCA_050999295.1 Geodermatophilaceae bacterium
GTGCAGAGTCGAGGCGGCGTACGGGGCCGGGGTCAAGACCAGCGACCGCTCGGAGCTGACCATCACGGACACCACGATCAAGGGGGCGCAACAGGGTCTGGTCATCGAGGATTCCGGTGGTACCGTCGATACCGTCACGGTCGGCGATAGCGCCGACGATGCCATCGTCGTGCGGCTAGGCGCGGACCCGGTACTTCGGGACTGCACGGTGAGTGGTGCCGGTCACCGTGGCGTCTATGCCTACCAGTCGGCCAAGCCCACGTTCGAAGGCTGCGATGTCTCCGGCACCGGCGAGGCCGGCATCTCGATCGCTCAGGGCTCGGTCCCCATCCTGACCCGCTGCCACGTACACGACACCCGAGGGGCGGGCATCTCCTTCGCCGCAGGGACCGGCGGGGAGGTCAACGCCTGCAAGGTGGAGAACACCGCCTCGCCGGGCATCGACATCTCCGCGGATGCCTCGGTGCGGGTTCGCGAGGCCGCGGAGGCGGCCGAGGCAGGGGTAGGCAGCGGCACTGGCGGCAAGGGGGATCCGAAGAAGGTGGAGGCCCTGCTGGCCGAGCTCGACGCCATGGTCGGGCTAGCCGGGGTCAAGGCCGAGGTCAAGGCGATCATCGACGAGATCCAGGTCAAGGAGTGGCGGCGTAGCGCCGGGCTCAACGTCGGTGGGATGAGCAACCACCTCATCTTCGCCGGCGCCCCCGGCACCGGTAAGACCACGGTCGGCCGGATCTACGGCCAGCTGCTGGCGGCCCTCGGTGTGCTTCCAGGTGGGCCGTTACGCGAGGTTTCCCGCCGGGACCTCGTGGGCCAATACTTCGGCCACACCGCGGAAAAGACCGCGACCGTCTTCGAAGAGGCCAAGGGTGGTGTGGTCTTCCTCGACGAGGCCTACACCCTGTCTCGTACCGCCGGCGCCGGCAACGCCGACTTCGGTCAGGAAGCCATCGACATGATCGTGAAGTTGATGGAGGACTGGCGCGACGACATCGCGGTCATCGCCGCCGGATACACCAGCGAGATGCTCGTGTTCCTCGACGCCAACCCTGGCCTGGCCTCCCGGTTCGTCAAGACGATCGAGTTCGAGAACTACTCGGGTGAGGACCTCACCCTGATCATCAAGCGGATGATCGGCGCGGGTGATTACCAGTTGGAACCGGAGGCGGAACCGCTTCTGCTGCAGCACTTCTCGACGGTGCAACGCAACGAGAACTTCGGCAACGCACGTGATGCCCGCAAGCTGTTCGAGTTGCTCCGGAAGGTCCAATCGCAGCGACTGCGGGCCCTGTCGGCGCGGCCCACGCTGCAGCAACTCCAACTGATCACGGCCGAAGACATCAAGGTCGCCCTGAAGGCCTGACCGCGGGTTCTGAGCTGGCCGCTGCGGGGTGCGTGGCCATTGCTTAGGGTTTCGTGGCGTCCAGTTCGGCGAGGATCTCCCGATAGGTATTGCGGACCACTTCCAGCCGATCCCGATAGAACCTGCCGGGTTGCGCGTCGTAGACTCTGCGGCCGCGTTCGCTACGCATGGCTTCGTAGGGCACCATGTCGTCGTCGTCGGGGACGAAGGCGAGCACCTCACCCATCGCAGCCTCGGCCGTTGCGACCTGCATGCGAACCTGGCGCGCTGCCTCGGTGCCCGGCGGTGCCTGCGCGGGGGCGACGCTGGCGTACCGGTCGGCCACCCATAGCCACTCACCGGGGTCAAGCAGCTCAGACCGGCCGCCTTCCCCGAAGACAACCGCTCCCGGCGGTGGAAGGGTGACTATCTCGGGGATGGCGAAGATGAACTCGCGCATCCTGCCGCATCCTGAGCAGGCTCCCGCGTACCGGCTGGCCAGGTCACCATCGACTTCGATCACCGAACTGTTGCGGTCAAAATTCCCGTCCCCGCACTCGCACGGATGCAGGTCCATGTAGATGTGCGCCTCGGCGTTGGTGCGGGCCAGCAGGAGGGCGGATGTCACACGTAAAGGCTAGTCGATCGACGGCATCCGGGTCGGTCATGCCGATAGGGATAGGCCCAGCGCCTCGGTCGCAAGCTGGGTAACGGCAGCCCGAGCTGCCGGGGCCAACTCGTCGAGGTCCAGATAACTACCCAGCGCGAGGTGTGGATCGGCCGGGATGGCCAGGACGGTGGCACAGGACGAGGCGAAGCGTCGCCGTGCCTCGTCCAAGGTCAGTCCCGGCCCCTTCGATGAGACATTGGTCAGGGCCACGATGCTGCCCTTGGTCAGCTTCCCGTACCCAGTTCGCTGCAGCCAGTCCATCGCAGTCTCCGTGGTCTGGACGCCGTCGGCGGTGGCGGTAGTCGCCAGCACCAGGCAGTGAGCGCCCGACAGCACCCGCTGCATCAGCGGCGTGGCCACACCCGCGCCACAGTCGGTGATCATGATCGGGAAATGCCGGTACACCGCATCCATCGCGCCGATGTAGACCCGCTCGTCCAGCTCGGCGCTTTGCGCGGCCGTGCGACCGCTGGGCAGCACCCACACACCATCGCGCGACCGCGCCAGGGATCCGGCGAGGATCTCGACCCGCCCGGGGTCGCCGGTCACGGCCAGGTCATGCGCGCTGGCCACCGGAAGAACGCCTGCCCGCAACGGCAGCGCGCCGTGCCGGGTATCGGCATCGAAGAGCAGCACGTCGTGATCGCGGACCCGCGCGTACGTTGTGGCCATCGCGACCGCCAATGTCGTCTTACCTGTCCCGCCCTTGGGGCCGACAACGGCTATCCGCCGCGGGGACACGATCGCCATCGTCTCAAGGGCCGCTACGGCCTGGTCTGCCGCGGCCCGAGCGGCGCGACCACCGCGTGTGCGGCGAGCTCGATGACGCGCCGGTCGGGCGAGTTCGGCGACCCAGGGATCTAGGTGCGGTGGCATGAGGGGTGCTGGATCTGAGGGGGGTGCAGTCATCTCGATGGTGCTTCCCTCTCCACGAAGACCAGCCTACGACGAGTCCATCGTGGCCGAGCATCGGCGTCGGCGCGTTGTGCCACGATGGGCCTCGTGGGCTCATTCCTGATCAAGGTCGGTGTCAACGCCGTAGCCATCTGGCTTGCCACCCTGGTGGTCCCGGGCATCGGCGTCAGTGCGCAGGAAGGCGAGACCGGGGCGACGGAGAACATCCTCACGTTCCTGGTGATCGGGCTCATCTTCGGCCTGGTCAACGCGGTCATCAAGCCGGTCGTGAAGCTGCTGTCGTTGCCCTTCTACCTCATCACGCTGGGGCTGTTCGCGTTCCTGGTCAACGCCTTCATGCTGCAGATCACCGAGTGGATCTCCCAAGCGACGCCGCTGACCTTCTACATCGACGAGTTCTTCTGGGATGCCGTCCTGGCCGCTGTCGTGATCACATTCGTCAGCCTGATCCTGAACCTGAGCCTGCCCGACGGCGACTGATCGAACGACCAGGCCGAGCTCGAGGATGTGCTCGAAAGACTCGTGGACGGCTAACCGTCACCCCTTGGGGTGAGCCGAAGTTGCCGTAGCGGGGTGACGCGCTCAGACCTCCCGCACTCCTAGCGTTTTGCACAGCGGAAAGGAATCCACTGTGCGAACTCTCATTTCAGCTCTCTCATTGCACAAGCCAGCCAGCCGTCGGTTGCGGGCGGCTGGAATTCTCCTACTGTTCTCCGGGGTTGCCCACCTGCTCGTGCTGCTCGCCCTGAGTGGGGAGTGGGCCGGGCCGGTCTCGCTGCGAAAGCCGATCACGTTCGGTGTTTCGGTCGGCATGCTGCTCTGGACCGTCGGCTGGGTGATCGACCAGCTGCCGTCTCGACTCCGACTGGAGAGGTATCTGAGTCGCACCTTGGGGGTATCCGGCCTGATCGAGGTGGCCTTGATCACCATCCAGGCTTGGCGCGGCGTGCCTTCGCACTTCAACTACACCACGGTCGAGGACATCGTCGTGTTTGTGTTGATGGGCATCTCGATCGCGGTGCTGTCGATCTGTCTGGTGGCCACCACTGTTTGGGCCTTCCGGAAGCCGCCGGCCGCACCGACCGTACGGTTGGCCGTACGCGCAGGAATGGTCCTGGTTCTGGCCGGACTCGGCATCGGTCAGTGGATCATCGAGCTGGGCAACGACTTCTTCGAACAGTTCGACCGGGTCCCGGACAAGGTGCTGGCCGGCGAGGCCGGCGTGCCGACGTTCCCGCACGCCATGGGCTTCCACGGGATCCAGGTCTTTATCCTGGCCGCACTGATCACGGGTCTGGTCGGGATGCAAGCCCGGGCGGCGCAGCGGGTCCTGCGGCTTGTGGTGGCCGGGTACTCGGTCATGTTGGTGTGGTCGGTCGTGCAGGCGGCCAGCGGCCGGGCACCTTTGAACGTGGCATGGCCGGGAGGTGCCCTCGCGGTGATCGGCGCAGGTCTTCTCGCGGCGGCAGCGGTGCAACTGGTCGTCGCCTGGCGCCGATCCGGCTCCGTCTCCGGCCGGGGCTCCGTCTCCGGGAACATTCCGGCTGAGGTCGAAGCGCGGACGGCCGTACCGTCTGCCCTGTGAACGCCGCCGCGACACCCCGGACACCTCGCCTGGGTGTGTCGTTACCGGAACTGCTTATTGCTGCGATTGCGGCCCTCCTGATCACCTTCGAGGTCTGGGTCTTCGACCCGGGCGGCGCGACGGCGGGCCGCACCGTGGCCGGACTGGTCGCCTCGGCCGCGCTGGCTTATTCCAGGCAGGCGCCGTTTGCCGCGTTTCTCGTCAACGGACTGGCGGTCCTCGCGCTGATCGGCCTCGGCTATCCGAGCGACTTCTATCAGTGGACCAACCTGGTCGCCCTGTTCGCGGTTGCCAGCCGGTCCGACCTTCCCAGGGGACTTCTCAGCCTTCTGCTGGGCTATGCCGGGATCGTCTCCTACTTCCTCCGTTTCCCGGACGAGGGCTCGGTCGCGGTGGCGGGCGCGGTCCTGGCCGTGTACACGGCAGGCTGGTTCGCCGGACGCGCCCTGCGGGCCAGGCTGCGCGAGGATGCGGCGAAGCGGGAGAACCAGGTAGCCGTAGCCGAGCTGGCGGCGCAGCGGGCTCAGGGGGAGTTGTCGGCGCAGCGAACTCGGCTTGCCCACGAACTCCATGACGTCGTCGGTCACGCGGTGAACGTCATGGTGGTCCATGCCGGAGCTGGGCAGGGGCTGACCGCGGCGGACCCGAAGGTCCGGGAGATCTTCACGACCATCGCCGCGACCGGGCGCACCGCGTTGGCCGACCTCGATCGCATGCTGGATGTGCTGCAGGGCAACGCCCAACGGTCTCCCCTGCCGGGTCTGCCCGAGCTCGACGAATTGTGCAGTACGGTCCGCTCAACCGGGCTCGACGTCGACCTGACCATTGCCGACGAGGCGAAGTCAGTCCCGCCCAGCGTCGCGCTGACGACGTACCGGATCGTGCAGGAAGCCTTGACCAACGTCATGAAGCATGCCCATGCCACCTCCGTTCGAGTAGACATCGGCGTCGCCTCGCACGACCCGGACGGCCGGAATGACCTCTCGATCTCGGTGCGAGACAACGGGTCTGGAACTCAGGTCGTACCCGGGCGAGGGCTGGGAGGGATCGCCGCGCGCGCAGCCATGCACGGTGGCTCGACCCGGTACGGCCCAGGCCGCGATGGCGGCTTCGAGTTGAGGGTCGAACTCACGGCAGGCGCTCCGACATGATTCGGGTGGCGCTGGTCGACGACGACGCACTGATTCGCGAGGGCCTGCGCATGATCCTCGATCAGGCCGAGGACATCGAGATTGTCGCGACCGGCGGCGATGGGCGGCAGGCGGTCCGGATCGCCCGCGAGATCCGTCCTGATGTGATGCTGGTCGACATCCGGATGCCGAACCTTGACGGCATCGAGGCGACCCAGCAGATCCTCTCCGTGCCGAATGCTCCGCTGATCATCATCCTCACCACGTTCGAGTTGGACGAGTATGTTTTCCAGGCCCTGCGCGCCGGCGCGAGCGGGTTCCTGCTCAAACGGACTGAACCCGAGCGGCTGGTCGAGGCGGTTCGGGTCGTGGCTCAGGGTGAGGCCCTGCTATCGCCGTCGGTGACCCGCCGGCTGATCGACGAGTTCGGCAAACGGCCGGCCTCGGTCTCCCCCGAGCGACTGAGCGGCCTGACCGAACGCGAACGTGAGGTGCTGGGCTGTATCGCCCAGGGCCTGTCGAATCGGGAGCTGGCGCAGCGGTTGGTCATTGCCGACAACACCGTCAAGACCCATGTGAAGCGGATTCTGACCAAACTCGGCGCCCGCGACCGGGCCCAGGCCATCGTGATCGCCTACGAGTCCGGTCTGATGTCCTGACCCCGTGGCTAACTCCGCTCTTTCTTGCCACACTCGCCTGTATCGCCCAGGAAGCCAGGGCGCGCACCCGACGGCGGATGGAGAGCGCACTCGTGACCCAGATCAGCGTCACCGTGGACGGCATCAAAGAATCGGGCGAGGTCGAGCCTCGGGTACTGCTTGTGCACTACCTACGGGAGAACCTCGGCAAGGTCGGGACCGTGGTCGGTTGCGACACCAGTAACTGCGGTGCGTGCACCGTTCATCTCAACGGCGAGTCGGTGAAGTCCTGCTCGGTCCTGGCCGTCCAGGCCGATGGCTGTGAGGTGACCACGATCGAGGGCCTGTCCCAGAACGGCGAGCTGCATCCGATGCAACAGGCCTTTCACGACCAACACGGCCTGCAGTGCGGGTTCTGTACGCCGGGGATGATCATGGCCGCGCTCGATCTCCTCAAGGACAACCCGAACCCAAGCGAACACGAGATCCGGGAAGGCATCGAGGGCAATCTCTGTCGCTGCACCGGCTACCAGAACATCGTCAGCGCGATCCAGCAAGCCGCGGGCCAGAGTTCCGGCGGCCAGACCGGGCAGCGTGCTGACGCGGGGCCCGACCATCCAGCCAACGGGGACTCAGTAGAGACCACCGTCGAGGCGATCGAGCAGGGCAGCAATTCCCCTGCCGCAGCGTCCGCCGGCCAGACCACGGGAGGTGCGGCATGACCGTCACCGAAGATCGCGTTGAAGCATCCGGGCACTCGGCCAGTGACCCGCAGGTCGGGAAGTCACGCAAGCGCAAGGAAGATCAGCGACTGCTGACCGGCCGGACCATGTGGACTGACAACCACACGCTGCCCGGGATGCTGCACATGGCCATCCTGCGTAGCCCCGTCGCCCACGCGAAGATCACCAGCGTCGAAGTGTCGGCTGCCCTCGAGCGGCCGGGAGTCATCGCGGCGTTCTCCGGTCGGGACTTCGCCGACGAACAGGGCGTCATCCCGTGCGCCTGGCCGGTCACCCCGGACATGGTCAATCCCGGCCATCCCTCGATCGCCGTCGACCAGGTCAACCACGTCGGTGAAGCAGTGGCCATCGTGCTGGCCCGTACGAAAGCCGCCGCCCAGGATGCTCTCGAGGCCATCGACATCGACTACGACGCTCTGCCGGTGATCCTGGACATGGAGGAGGCGGTCAAGGACGGCGCCGAGCTGGTCCACTCGCACACCGAGTCCAACACCAGCTTCCGCTGGGCCTTCGACGCCGGCGAGGCCGGTACGGGCACGTCCACCGACGAGGCGTTCTCCAACGCCGAGGTCACCGTCAGCCGCCGTTACATCCAGCAACGCCTGATCCCGGCATTCATGGAGCCGCGCTCATCCCTCGCGGACTATAAGGACGGCGGGGTGACCCTCTGGTCGGCGACGCAGATCCCGCACATCCTGCGGCTGATGATCGCGCTGAGCCTGGGAATTCCCGAGCACAAGACCCGAGTGATCGCACCCGATGTCGGTGGCGGATTCGGCGGGAAGCTCCAGGTCACCCCGGAGGAGTTCCTTGTCATCCTGGCCTCCAAGCGCGTGGGGAAACCGGTGAAGTACACCGAGACCCGCAGCGAGTCCCTGCTCTCGGCCCACCACGGGCGGGACCAGATCCAGTACTTCGACATCGCCGCCAAGCGGGACGGCACGGTGACCGGTCTGCGGATCCGATTGCTCGCGGACATGGGTGCCTACCTGCGCCTGGTCAGCCCCGGCGTACCGATCCTGGGTGCGTTTATGTATCCGGCGATCTACAAGTTTCCCGCCTACAGCTTCACCTGCGACGGGGTCTTCACCAACAAGACGCCGACCGACGCCTACCGAGGAGCCGGCCGGCCGGAGGCCACGTTCGCGATCGAACGGATCATGGACGAACTCGCCGCCGAGCTCGACATGGACCCGATGGAGATCCGCCGCAAGAACTGGATCAGACACGAGGAGTTCCCGTTCACCACGGTGGCGGGCCTGACGTACGACAGCGGGAACTACGAGGCGGCCACCGACAAGGCGCTGGAGATGTTCGGCTGGGACGAGTTGCGCGCCGAGCAGAAGCAGCGCCGGGACTCCAACGACCCGGTTCAGTTGGGCCTGGGTATCTCCACCTTCACCGAAATGTGCGGTCTGGCACCGTCGCGGGTGCTGGGCTCGCTGTCCTACGGGGCGGGCGGTTGGGAGACCGCGTCGATCCGGATGTTGCCCAGCGGCAAGGTCGAGGTGGTCACCGGCTCCAGCCCGCACGGTCAGGGACACGACACGGCGTGGAGCCAGATCGTGGCAGACCAACTCGGTGTCCCGTTCGAGGACGTGCAGGTCCTCCATGGCGACACCGCCTCCTCCCCGAGAGGGCTCGACAGCTACGGCTCCCGCTCGCTGACGGTCGGCGGCATCGCCGTGGTCAAGGCAGCGGAGAAGGTGGTCGCCAAGGCGCGCCGGATCGCGGCACATCTGCTGGAGGCCAACGAGGACGACCTGGAGTTCAAGGACGGCTCGTTCAGCGTTCGCGGTACCCCGGACACCAAGATCGGCATCCAGGAGACCGCTCTGGCCGTCTTCGCGGCACACAATTATCCCGAGGGCATCGAGCCCAGTCTTGATTCCGAGGCGACCTTCGACCCGGAGAACTTCTCCTTCCCGCACGGCACCCATCTGTGCGCGACCGAGGTGGACACCGAGACCGGGGAGGTCACGATCCGCAAGTACGTGTGCGTGGACGACGTCGGCAATCCGGTCAACCCGCTCATCGTCGAGGGCCAGGTGCACGGTGGTTTGGCCCAGGGCATCGCGCAGGCGCTCTTCGAGGAGGCCGTCTACGACACCGACGGGAACCTCACGACGGGGACGTTCGTGGACTACACGGTGCCCAGCGCCACTGACCTTCCGCATTTCGACACCGGTAACACCGTGACCGCGGCAACCTCGAACCCCTTGGGGGTCAAGGGAGTCGGCGAGGCTGGAACCATCGCCTCGACACCCGCAGTGGTCAACGCGGTCGTGGATGCCATCCGGCACAAGGGAGTCAACGACGTTCGGATGCCGATGACCCCCGAACGGGTTTGGCGAGCCTTGCAAGGTGACCAACACAGCGATCGAGCCGCCGATGGCACCACCGCCTACGGCGGCGCGACCACCGAGGACGAGGACCTGCTCGAGACCGGAGGAGCATCATGATCCCGTCGGCGTTCGACTACGTCCGGCCGTCCTCGGTCGAGGAAGCCGTCTCCGCGCTGGCAGCGGCCGGTGAGGACGCGAAGATCATGGCCGGCGGGCAGTCCCTGCTGCCGATCATGCGGCTGCGGCTGGGCAATCCCTCGACCGTGATCGATCTCGGCGGGATTGCCGAACTGCGCGGGGTACGCGAGGACGGCGACGCGATCGTGATCGGCGCGATGACCACGCATGCCGATGTACTCAAGGACCCGCTGATCGCCGAGCACGCCAAACTGATTGCGCAGGCGACGCAGACGGTGGCTGATCCCGCCGTACGGCACCGCGGCACGTTCGGTGGAGCGCTGGCGCACGCCGACCCCGCCGGTGATCTGCCGGCAGTCGCGGTGGCTCTGCAGGCGGAGTTCGTGCTGGTCGGCCCCAACGGGTCGCGCACCGTGCCGGCCAGTGACTTCTTCGTCGACTACCTCACCACCGCGATGGCCGACAACGAGGTGCTCACCGAGATCCGGGTGCCCAAGCACACCGGGTGGGGCAGTTCGTACGAGAAGTTCAGCCGGGTGGCCCAGGCCTGGGCCATGGTCGGTGTCGCGGCACTGGTACGTCGCGAGAACGGGCCGATCGCCGAGGCCCGGATCGGGCTGACGAACATGGGGCCCACCCCGATTCGCGCCACTGCCGTGGAACAGGCCTTGGCCGGCGCCGGTGACGATGATGCGGTCGGGAGTGCGGCTGCGCATGCCGGCGAGGGGGCTACGCCAGGCAGCGACCTCAACGCCCAGGCCGACTACCGAACGCACCTCGCGACCGTGCTCACGAAGCGTGCGGTGCTGGCTACCGTCAGCGACGAGCGGCGGCCGGGTTCATACGAGCCTTCTCGCGGCCTTCCCCCCTCCTTGCGGTTTTGGCCAAAACCGCCAAGAGGGGGCCTTGGCCAGGGCGGTGTCGCATCGTGGGTCAGTCGCGTCCCTACCCGACACAGACATAAGGTGATCCGATGCAGCTAGAGCATTCCTTCACGGTTCCGGTCCCGGTCGACGATGCCTGGCGGGTGCTGCTCCACATCGAGCAGATCGCACCGTGCATGCCCGGCGCCTTCCTCGACGCCGTCGACGGCGACGACTTCACCGGCCGGGTCAAGGTCAAGCTCGGCCCGATCAGTCTGACGTACAAGGGAAAGGCATCCTTCGTGAAGAAGGACGAGGCGACCCACACCGCGGTCATCGACGCCGCAGGCAAGGATCAGCGCGGCAACGGTACGGCTGCGGCAACGGTGACTGCGACGCTGAAATCCGAGGGGAGTTCCTCGACCCGGGTCGACGTGCTGACCGATCTGAACATCACCGGCAAGCCCGCCCAGTTCGGCCGCGGCGTGATGGTCGACGTCGGCAACAAGCTGATCGGTCAGTTCGCCACGTGTGTGGAGGGCAAACTGAGCGGCGGGGACTCCGACGACGACGCCGGACCGACCGACTCGGCCGATGCTCCGGTTGGCGGCGCGGCCGCCGCCGTCTCCGCGGAGGCCACTGGCGTCACCGGCGGTACGTCCGGCACGGCCACTGCCGACGGTGGGGCCGCTGCGGATGCCGGGGCTGCTGCCCATGATGAGTCGTCTGGTGGGCGACATGCCGAGGAGTCGGCCGCGGCCCAACCCGCCGAAGCGGACAGCCCGAGCGACACGTCGGCGAAGCCGGGAGCCAGCACCTCGCGACCGCGCGCCGTACCAGCTCGCGAACCTGAGCCGATCGACCTGCTCGAGGTGGCCGGTGGCAGCGTGCTGACCCGGATCGGCGTGCCGGCGGCCGGCCTCGGCGCGGCCCTGCTGATCCTGCTCTACATCATCCGCAAAGTCCGCGGCTGACCTACTCCGCGGTCTAGAGCACCGGCGCCCGGTCGATGTCGAACACGTCGATCTGCTCCTGCTCGAAGATCTCCTGCAATCGTTGAGTTCCGTTCAGCCGGGCGAATTCGACCTCCGAGTCCGCTATCGGCACCGCCATCAGCCAGGCCACGGTCAGGCCGTCCACATCACGTGAGGTGGGCAGCGATTCCCAGACGAATGGACGGGACCAGGAGCAGGTGCTTCAGCACGATGTCGGGGCAGTAATGGTTCAAGACGTTCGGATGGACGACGCCGGGGGTCACCTGGTAGCCGTCCTTGGCGACGTTGAGGGCGCAGCCGGTCAGTCCCGCTGCCATGTGGGCAAACCCGGATTGGCAAGCAGCAAGCAGTTCGACCCGCAATGGTCGACCGCCTGACTCAAGGCCACCGTTGTTGAAGCGGCTCATGCCGAGAGTCGCGTACGACGTCACGCCGGCTTGGGGACAGTCTGCCGTTCTCAGCACATCGACCCAGTACGGATCGTCGTCGTTGTCGGCATACCGATCACGATCGGTTTCTCGCCCCCGAACACCTCCTTGATCATCTGGTAGAGCTCCTTCACGTGAGCCGGTGCTGGCTGTCTCACGACACTCCTGTTCCTTGGAACGCGTTGATCACCCCGAGTCTGCCGGATTCGCGCGAGGTCAGGCTTCGGCGCGGTCGGCGTTGGCGTGGATCGCGTCGTGGACGTATTGCGCCAGACCGGGCGCGATCCTCTCGTAGGTGGCGGTGAACCGCTCGTCGGCGACATACATGTCCGCCAGGTTGCGGTGCATCTCCGCCGGGGAGTCATAGAACCACCGTGAGATGTGCTGACGAGCCTGTTCTGCGCCGTCCATGGCCTGTGTCGAGGTCGCTGGAAGACCGGCTGTCATGGCTGCGACCAGCGCGTTCGTCGAAGCTTCACCTTCGGCTTTGATGGTCTGCCAGTCCTGCTTGGTGTACTTCTTCGTCCGGGCGGCCGACTGCCGGTAGGCGTCGGTGTCCCCCCAGCGCTGCTGTACTTCCTCCTCGTGCTCGTCAGGATCGAAGTCCCCGAACACCTCCAGCTTCTCGGCCGGGGTGAGTCCCGTGCTGCCCATGGTCTGTGCCTCCAATGTCGTGTCGATCACGGACACGATGCGCCGCAATCTGTCGATCCGCTCGCTCAGCAGCCTTCGTTGGCGATGCAGGTGCGCCTGCGGATCGGTGTCGGGTTCGTCGAGAATGGCGCGGATCGTTGCGAGCCCGAAGCCGAGTTCCCGATAGCCCAGGACGCGGGCCAACCGGTCGGCATCGGCCTCGGTGTAGCTCCGGTATCCCGCTGCCGTTCGCTGACCGGGTCGGAGAAGTCCGATCCGGTCGTAGTGATGCAAGGTCCGTACGGTGACCCCAGCCAGATCGGCCAACTCGCCGATCGAAAAGTCCTGCGCCGTCGTGGTCATGACAACGACGTTAGGCCCTGACGTTAGGTCAGGGTCAAGGACGAATTCCGATAGGGCCAAAGTCGCTCTGCGTCAACAACTCTCACGCTGTGTTGAGGCTAGGTGACCAGCATCTGGCGCATTCGTGAACAGACTCACATGCGGTGAACCGGTGACCGAGAGCGCCCGTATGCCGTTGTGTTGACCACATCCGACGATCGTGCGAGGAGCACTGCGTTATGACCTCTGGGCACTTCCCGGCCGTCTGCTCCACCTCCCTGCGACCTCTGCACCGACTCGCCCTCGTCCTGGGCTTGCTGTTCGCCGTCGTGCTGCCCGTCCTGGGCCTTGGATACAGCGGCGTCGCCTACGCGGCCACCGCCGCCAATATCCCCGATGTTCTCTCTGCATCCGTCCTCGCCGTGGACGATCCCATCCTGCCGCCGGCCGAACAGGCTCCCAGCGACGGCCCGAACCGTGCCCCGGCGGGGGATCCTAGCCGGACCGAGCAGGACTCTGCCGAGGACGGCATCGGTGCGGCCGAAGCCCTCGGCCTGACCGCGCTGGCCCTGGTCTCGCTGGTGCTCGGCGGCGTGGCGATGACCACGCTCGCCTGGATGTTGCACGCCTGGCGCAGCCCGCAGACCCTGGAGGCCACCGGGTTCTCCCGCCGGCCACGAGCGCCGCGACGCTCATTCTCCCTTCTCGTTCCGGCCCGGCACGAGGAGGAGGTACTCGGCGACACCCTCGATGCGCTCTCCGAGCTCGACCACCCCGACTACGAAGTGATCGCGATCATCGGGCACGACGACCCCGGCACCGAAGCGGTCGCTCGGGCCGCCGCGGATCGGCACCCCGACATCGTCCGGGTCGTGATCGACCACAGTGTGCCCAAGAACAAGCCCCGGGGCCTGAACACCGCGCTGCCCGAGTGTCGCGGCGATGTCGTCGGTGTCTTCGATGCCGAGGACGAGGTGCACCCGGAGCTGTTGCGCCTCGTCGACGCCCGCTTCGTCGAGACCGGCGCGGACGTCGTGCAGGGCGGGGTCCAGCTGATGAACCTCGAGTCCAGCTGGTGGTCGCTGCGCAACTGCATGGAGTACTACTTCTGGTTCCGCAGCCGCCTGCATTTCCACGCCAACGCCAAGTTCATCCCGCTCGGCGGTAACACCGTCTTCGTCCGTACCGACCTGCTCCGTGCGGCCGACGGCTGGGACGCGGAGTGCCTGGCCGAGGACTGCGAGCTCGGGGTACGGCTGTCCACTCAGGGGGCCAAGGTCGTTGTCGCGTACGACCCGGAGGTCGTCACCCGCGAGGAGACCCCGCCGACCCTGCTCACGCTGGTCGTGGAAACCGCC
>JBPCPI010000205.1:0-20542 GCA_050999295.1 Geodermatophilaceae bacterium
TGAGTGCGGACAGGATGACCAGGAGGTTGGACACGCCGGGCTTGTTTTCGGGGTCGTAGCTGATCTCCCGGCCGGTGTCGGTGACCGCGCTCTTGATCTTCTTGGCGTTGACGGCCGGGTCGTCGAGGAGCTCGATCCGTCCCGCCGCGGAGAGGTCACTCTTACTCATCTGCTTGCCCGGGTCGGACAGGTCCGCGATCCTGGCGGTCTCCTTGACGATGTAGGGCTCCGGCACGGTGAAGGTCTGACCCAGCCGGGTGTTGAACCGCTGCGCCAGGTCGCGGGTCAGCTCGAGGTGCTGTCGCTGGTCCTCACCGACCGGTACGGCGTCGGCGTGGTAGAGCAGGATGTCGGCGGCCTGCAGGACCGGATAGGTGAACAGCCCCACCGTGACCCGGTCGGCTGATTTGGCGGACTTGTCTTTGAACTGCACCATCCGGGCAGCCTCGCCGTACCCGGTGATGCACTCCAACAACCAGGTCAACTGGGTGTGCTGACGCACATGGCTCTGCACGAACAGGGTGCTGCGCGTGGGGTCGACTCCAAGCGCCAGAAGTTGGGCAGCGCTGGCACGCGTTCGGCGGCGCAGAGCCTCGGGTTCGGGCTCGACGGTGAGCGCATGCAGGTCCACGACGCAGTAGAAGGCGTCATGGCTGTCCTGCAGGGCCACCCAATGGCGCAGTGCACCGAGGTAATTGCCGAGGTGGAAGGAATCTGCTGTCGGCTGGATACCGGACAGCACCCGTGGGCGCGGCATCCGCCCATCCTGTCAACACCCGGATAACGGTGGAAGCGAGGGCCGCGAATCTCCGGAGCGGGAACCAGCTTCACCTGCGGGGGCGTCCCACCGGGTATGACCGGCTGGCTTCGCGCGACAGTTGCCGGCACAGCGTTGATCTTCGTCAGCGGTTGTGCCCTCTTCGGTGACTCAACGCTGGGCACCCTCGTGACGTTCGAGCAGCTCACCGGCTTCGACCATCCGATTCAGGCGGCCGAGCTCAGCGCCGACCAGGAGCCGCAGGACGTCTTCAGCGAGCTCCGGGATGAAGACCTCCCGGCCTTGCCGCCGTTGGGCGAGCAGACTCGTAGGTTCGCGTTCATCGACTCCGGATGCGCGCACAACTCGGCCCGACTGGTGATCGAGGAAGGTGAGCTGACCGCGCAGCTCCTGGAAGACGGCAGCCCGGAGCAGCAGACTGACTGCGGGGGGCTGGCCTGGTTCCTGAGCGTCTTCGACGTACCGATCGACGACCTGCCGGATCCGGTACGCCTCCCTTAGCCCGCGATCAAGCGCGGGTGGCGAGCCAGCCCTCGACCGCACTGAGGAACGCGTCGTTCTCCTTCGGCTGGCCAATCGTGACCCGGGCGCCGTCGCCGGCGAAGGGGCGCACGATCACCCCGCGGGCCTCGCAGAAGCCGGCGAAGGGCAAGGCGTCATCGCCCAGCGGCAACCAGACGAAGTTCGCGTGACTCACCGGCACCGGAAGACCCACCGCGGCCAAGGCGCCGGTGACCCGCTCGCGTTCGGCCACGACCGCCGCGCAGCGCTCGCGCATCTCGTCCTCGGCCGACAACGACGCCAGGGCGGCGACCTGGGCCAGCGTGGACACGCTGAACGGGACGTAGGTCTTGCGTACAGCGGTGGCGATCTCCGGGTTGTCGGACAGCAGGTAACCGACGCGAAGCCCGGCCAGCCCGTAGGCCTTGGAGAAGGTCCGCAGCACACAGACATTGGGCCGACCGCGCATCAAGTCCCGCCCGTCCGGGATGTTGGGATCGGTGACGAACTCGCGGTAGGCCTAGTCAATCACGATCAGGGTGTCCGGACCGATGGCGTCGAGCAGGCCCCTCATCGCGGCCGTGCCCAGCGCCGTACCGGTCGGGTTGTTCGGGTTGCAGACGAACATCACCCGGGTCGCGTCGGTGATCGCCGCGGCCATGGCCTCAGGGTCGTGGGTCTGCTCGCGCAGCGGCACGGGGCGCAGGGTCGCGCCGGCCACGGCGACCAGTAGCGGGTATGCCTCGAAGGAGCGCCATGCGGTCACGACCTCCTCGCCCTGCCCGGTGTAGGCCTGCAGCAGTTGCTGGCACAGGCTGACCGAGCCGCAGCCGACCGCGATCGACTCGACCGGAAGATCGAACCGCTGCCCGAGCGCGACGGTCAGCGCCAGTGCTCCGTTGTCGGGATAGCGGTTGACGATGCACGCGGCCTCGGCGATCGCAGCGACAACGCTGGGCAGCGGGGGGTAGGCGACCTCGTTGCTGGCCAGCTTGATCGCCTCCGGCAGTCCGAGCTCGCGCGCCAGATCGGCCGCGCTGCGTCCGGGCTTGTACGCCGCGAGTTCGGCGATGGCAGGCCGTACGGGTACTGACACAGTTGGGGAATCCGCCTCCTCGGCTGGTCATCGTCGGTTGGCTGGAATGGGCGGTCAGGGCGAGGCCGGACCGGATTCGTCGCCTAGGCTGCCCGGCGTGAAGGTCTTGGTCGCCGGTGGCGCCGGCTACATCGGCAGCGTAGTCACCGCCGCACTCGTCGAAGCCGGCCATGAAGCTGTGGTGCTCGACGACCTGTCCACCGGTCACCGTGATGCCGTCCCCGCCGGTGCGAGCTTCGTGGAGTCTGCGCTGGCCGAAGTCGGTGAGATCCTGACCCCAAATGCCGGCTTCGACGCGGTGGTCCATCTCGCGGCCAAGAGCCTGGTCGGCGAGTCCGAACAGCGCCCGGAGCTGTACTGGCGGCAGAACGTGGGCGGCGCGATGGATCTGCTCGACGCGATGCGCGCGGCCGGAGTCCGCCGGATCGTGTTCTCCTCATCGGCAGCGACGTACGGCGATCCCGGGACGGAGTCGATCACCGAGGACGACCGCAGCCAGCCGACCAACGTCTACGGCGCGACCAAGCTGACGATCGACCAGATGCTCAGCGGGGAGGCCCGCGTGCACGGTCTGGCCGCGGTCAGTCTGCGCTACTTCAATGCGGCTGGGGCGGCCTACGGGCTCGGCGAGCGGCACGCTACCGAGACCCATCTGATCCCGATCGCCTTGCAGGTGGTGACCGGAGAGCGCGACAAGTTGTCGGTGTACGGAACGGACTATCCGACCCCGGACGGGACCTGTGTCCGGGATTACGTCCACGTTGCGGACCTGGCTGCCGCCCACCTGCTGACACTGGAGGCGCTCGAGCCCGCGCAGCACCGGATCTATAACCTCGGCAGCGGCAGCGGGTACTCCGTGCGTGAGGTGATCTCGGCCGTGCGGGCGGTGACCGGACACGAGGTGCCGGTCGAGGACGGACCGCGCCGGGCCGGGGATCCGCCGCGCCTGGTGGCCAGCAGTGCCCGGATCGCCGACGACGTCGGTTGGGCGGCCAGACGGAGCCTGACCGACATGGTCACCGACGCCTATGCGGTGCTGCAAGCGCGGACCGCCTAGCCGATCGACTCGGCCTTGACCTCTCCAGCCGTGACCGGGCCCGGCGGCGGGGCGGCTGCTGCGGTTGCCCCCCGTGCCACTTCTGCGTCCGCGTCCGGATCTGCCTCGGAGTCCGACTCAGCCTCCGGCGCCGGACTCACGTGCAACCGCTCGATCCGGCGCCCGTCCATGGCAGTCACAGTGAGCAGATGCTCGCCGGCCCGAACCTGGTCCCCCACCAGCGGGAGCCGGCCGAGTTCGGACAGGACGTAACCGGCGACGGTCTCGTACGGGCCATCGGGCAGTTCCACCCCGGTCTCCTCGGCGAAGTCGTCGAGGTTGAGCAGTCCACCGACGTCGACCTCGGATCCGGTCCGCCGGCTGATCTCCGGTTGGTCGTCGTACTCGTCGCGGATGTCCCCGATCACTTCCTCGATCAGGTCCTCGAGGGTGACGATCCCGTCCGTACCGCCGTACTCGTCAGCCACGATGGCAAGGTGGTGGTGGCCGCGGCGCATCTCCGATAGGGCGATGAGTACCTTTTTCGATCCCGGCATGTGCAGGACCTGGCGGGAGATGTCGCCGACCGTTGTGGCTCGGCCGCCCTTCTGCGTGGAGCGGAGCAGGTCGCGGACGTGCACGAACCCCACGACGTCGTCGGTGTCCCGGCCGATGACCGGATACCTGGAACGGCTGGTGTCGGCGACCAGCTTGGCGGCCTTGCTCACGGTCATGCTCGCTTCGAGGAACTCGACCTCGGTGCGGGGCACCATGACCTCGCTGATCTGGCGATCGCGGGCGTTGAACACGTCATTGATGAGCCGGCGCTCGTCACTGCCCAGGGCCTCGTGCGCGGCCACCAGGTCCCGGAGCTCCTCGGAGCTGATCGTCTCGCCGGAGGCCTTGGGATCGCCACCGAACAGGCGGACGAGGACGTCGGTGGATCTCGACAACAACCAGATCAACGGCCGGAAGAGCGTGGCTACTCGATCGACGGGACTAGCGGCAATCAGGGCAACCTTTTCAGCGCGTTGCAGGGCGAGACGTTTCGGCGCCAGCTCGCCGAGCACCAGCGAGACGTAGCTGATCGCGATCGTCACCACGACGAGCGCGAGCGCGGTGGCGAACCCCTCGGCCATCCCCAACCCGACCAGCCATTCGGCCAGCGGTCCGGTCAGGGCCGTGGCACCGAAGGCCGCCGAGAGGAAGCCGGCCAGCGTCACGCCTACCTGCAGGGCGGCGAGATAGCGGTTGGGGTCGGCCACGAGGCGCGCCAGTCGAGACCCGCGGCGGCCCCGCTCGGCGATGGACCGGACCTGGGACTCGCGGAGGGAGACGATGGCGATCTCGGCACCGGCGAAGGCACCGCCGACCAGCACAAAGATCAGGATGAGGCCGATGTTGAGCCAGACGCTGTCCATCTGAGTATCAGCGCCTCACCGGGGCCGTACTCGGTGCGGCGGTGGTATGCGGAGGGTCGTCCATCGGCACGAGGGTAGTCGAGGCTCGGACACGATCCGCCAGCCAACGGGGGCTCGGACCAAGGGAGACCGTGGTGGAGTCGACACCGGCCCTCGGAGACAGTTCGGGTCTGGCCGGATGTGGAGCTACGGCTCCTGCGCTGGGAGGGCGGCCGCCGGGCTTCGTCCTGGTTCACGGTTTGGCTTCCAACGCGCGGCTGTGGCGGGGAGTCTCCGAGGCACTGAGCAACGGCGGAGCCGGTCATGCGGTCACCGCGATCGATCTGCGCGGACACGGCGAGTCAGCGGTGCCGGCGTCCGGGTTCGACACCGCAACCGCAGCCTCGGACGTCGCCGCGGTCATCGGCCGCCTCAGCCTGGAACGGCCGATCCTGGCCGGACAGCCCTGGGGCGGAAACGTCCCCCGGATGGCCCGTCCAGGTTCATGACCAACAGACTTTCTCCGGAGTAAGTCACTTCTGCGCCCATGCAGACCGCACATTCTCCGGAGAAAGTGCCTAAACCTCCGGAGAAAGAAAGTGCCTAAACGGTGGTCTCAGCTGTCGGCTCGCGGGCGCTTGAGCGCGGCGCGCCGGGACTTCCAGCCTCGTTTGGCCGCCTGACTTCGCCTCCGTCTGGCTCGTTCGGCCTCTTGCACAGCGCGGGCGGCGGCTCGTTCTTCACGAATGACTGCCAACTCAGCCTTACGCTGCTCCGCGTCGACGACATTCTGGGATCGGACCGGCCAGCGATAAGGCAGCTCGGCGCTGACACCAGGAAAGAGCGGTGCGTACCAGTCGGGGTCCTTGCGCAGCAGCGAGGACTGGTGGCTCAGGTGCAGGTCCGCGTCGCCGAGCCAATCCGGTAGCGCGCTGGCATCAGCTAGTTCGCGTTGGGCACGGATCCGACCGACACCACTCGACCCCAGGTCAGCAGCAATGGTCGCCGCGCATGTGTCCCCATGTCCGAGCTCGGTCCAGACCCGGCAGCAGGTGAGCCCGTAGCTCCCGAGTGCCTCCTCGTACCCCTTCCACATCAGCACCGCGGGATGGTGTGCCCAGCCGTATCCGGGCCAGGTCAATGCGCGTACGACCTGGATCACCTCGACCCGTTGCTTGCCCAACCGTCTGGGATCGAGAACGCGGGCAGACTGCTCGAAGTCCGCGTAGGGCAAAAAGGTTTGCACTTCAACACGGTAGAACCGCCCCTTCGCAGACTTCCTCCGGAGTAAGTCACTTCTGGAGCCGCCCAGACCGCACATTCTCCGGAGAAAGTCACCTCTGCAGGGCTCAGTCCCCGGTCCAGAGTTGTGGACAACTCCTGCAGCGCGGTCGCTGGGCGGGCACGCTGCCTCCATGGGAAGGGTGCATGCCGTGCCTCGCGAGCTTCGAGGGCAGCCATTCATCGGCAGCCAGGCAGTAGCGGCGGGGATCGTGACGCGTCGCCGTCTGTCCGGACCAGCTTTTCGACGCGTACTACACGGCGCGTACATCGATGCCGCATCCCGGATCGACCATGGAGTGCGCTGCCGAGCAGCCGCCCTCCTGTTGCCGCCCTCGACAGCCTTGACAGGTCTCTCGGCCGCCTGGTGGTACGGAATAAGGTTGGCCGGCAAGGACAATCTTGTCACAGCGGCCAGTCCTCGGATCGTCCACGTCGACGGGCCACGCGGAGTCCTGATCCACGAGACTCCGCTCGATCATCAGGACGTCGTGGTCGTCTCGGGATTGAACATCACCTCGCCAGCGAGAGCCGCTTGGGACGTGGCAACGCTGGAGGATTACCCCATGGCGGTCGCGACCATCGACGCAATGCTGCACTCGGGAGTCCTCCACACCAGCGATCTCACGAATCGGATCGCGATGAGTGGTGGTCTCTGGCGCGTCAGTCGCGCACGTCAGGTACTGGACCTTGTTGATGGGCGCAGCGAATCGCCGCCGGAGTCCCGCCTTCGCGTGACCTTCATCGAGGCTGGCCTGCCAGCAGCGGTGCCGCAGTATGAGGTGCAGAAGAACGGTGTCTTCGTCGCCCGAGTGGATCTCGCCTGGCCAGCGGCACGCGTGGCCGTGGAGTACGACGGAGCCCATCACGCGGACCCGCTTCAGATGCGACGCGACAGGCGCCGGCTCAACGCTCTGGTGGACGCCGGATGGCTTGTCATCCACGCGACAGCAGGGGATCTCTATGCGCCGGACACTCTGATCAAGCAGGTCAGCGCGGCCCTCCGCGGCCGAGCGGCCTGAACGACGACCCCAGCAGCGTAGGTCCGCCAGCGGTGCAGCGTCCGTGACGCACTTTCTCCGGAGAATGTCGCATCTGGACGCGACCTGACCGCACTTTCTCCGGAGAAAGTCCCTCGAGGTGCTCGGGTCAGGCGAGTTTGGTTTGCAGGTTTTCGTCCAGCGCAGCCAGGAATTCCTCGGTGCTCAGGTAGGCCTGGTCGCGGCTGACCAGCAGTGCGAGGTCCTTGGTCATCTTGCCGCTCTCCACCGTCTCGACACAGACCTGCTCCAGCGCTTCGGCGAAGCCGGTGACCTCCGGTGTCGAATCGAGCTTGCCGCGGTGCTTGAGCCCCCCAGTCCAGGCGAAGATGGACGCGATCGGGTTGGTCGAGGTCGGATTGCCCTTCTGGTGCTCGCGGAAATGCCGAGTGACCGTGCCGTGCGCCGCCTCGGCCTCGACAGTACGGCCGTCAGGCGTCATCAGAACCGACGTCATCAGCCCGAGCGAACCGAAACCCTGCGCGACGGTGTCGGACTGCACATCACCGTCGTAGTTCTTGCAGGCCCAGATGTAGCCGCCCTCCCACTTCATCGCCGCGGCGACCATGTCGTCGATCAGCCGGTGCTCGTACGTCAGTCCTGCCGCCTCGAAGTCCGCCTCGTAGTCGGCCTCGAAAACGCTGGCGAAGATGTCCTTGAACGCGCCGTCGTAGGCCTTGAGAATCGTGTTCTTCGTCGACAGATACACCGGATACCCGCGCTGCAGGCCGTACGCGAACGACGCCCGCGCAAAATCCTCGATCGATTTGTTGAAGTTGTACATCCCCATCGCCACGCCACCGTCGGAGCCGTAATTCGCGACCACATGCTGGATCGGCTCGGAGCCGTCATCGGGAGTGAATGTGATGGTCAGCTCCCCGGCGCCGGGAACTTTGAAGTTCGTCGCCTTGTACTGGTCGCCGTGCGCGTGCCGGCCGATGATGATCGGCTTGGTCCAGCCCGGCACAAGCCGCGGGCTGTTCGAGATGATGATCGGCTCCCGGAAGACCACCCCGCCGAGGATGTTGCGGATCGTGCCGTTGGGCGAGACCCACATCTGCTTCAGCCCGAACTCCGCGACCCGCGCCTCGTCCGGGGTGATCGTCGCGCATTTGACGCCGACGCCGTGCTCCTTGATCGCCAGCGCCGCATCCACGGTGATCTGGTCCTCGGTGGCATCGCGCGAGGAGATCCCGAGGTCGAAGTACTGCAGATCGATGTCGAGGTACGGGTGGATCAGCCGGTCCTTGATGAACTGCCAGATGATTTGGGTCATCTCGTCGCCGTCGAGTTCAACGACCGGGTTCTCGACCTTGATCTTGCTCATGCGGTTGCGGGCCCTTCTGCGCGAGGACGGCGGTACGGCGGAAGCAGCGGCGACCTACATGTCCGCGACGTCGGCCTGCTTCGCGCGTACGGCCTCCGCGGCTTCCTTCAGCCCAGCCAGCTCGGTGTCGGTCAACTCGGTCTCCACGACCCTGCGTACTCCGCTGCTCCCGATCTCGGCTTCCACGCCGAGGTAGACACCCGCAATGCCGTACTCGCCATCCACCCAGGCACAGACCGGCATGACCGCCCCGGAGTCCTCGATCACCGCGCGTGCCATCCGCGCCGCTGCGGCCGACGGGGCGTAGAAGGCTGATCCGGTCTTGAGCAGCGCCACGACCTCGGCGCCGCCGTTGCGGGTCTTGACAACGAGTTCCTCAATGTCGTCAGCCGACAACAGGTCGGCAAGCGGCCTGCTGTCGACAGTGCATCGGGAGGGCACCGGCACCATCGTGTCGCCATGCGAGCCCAGGGTCAGCGTCTGTACGGAACCGACGGGCACACCGAGCTGCTCAGCGACAGAATTGGTGAACCGCGCCGTATCCAGCATCCCGGCCTGGCCCAACACCCGGTTCTTGGGGAATCCGGTGGCGATCTGGGCAAGCGCGGTCATCTCGTCCAGCGGGTTGGAGACCACGATCACGACTGCCTCCAGCGAGCGCCGGGCGACGTTCTCCGACACATCCCGGACGATCTTGGCGTTGGTCTCCAGCAAGTCCATCCGGCTCATACCCGGCTTGCGCGGCAGGCCCGCCGTGATCACGACCACGTCGGAGTCCTCGGTGCCCTCGTACGAGCCACCGCCGACGCCGACGACCTTGGTCTCGAACCCCTCGACCGGCCTGGACTGGTTGAGGTCCAGCGCCAGGCCCTCAGGGCGGCCTTCCAGGATGTCGGTGAGCACGACGGTGTCGAAGACGTCGTACTCCGCCAAGCGCTGCGCGGTCGTCGAACCGTAGAATCCGGCGCCGACCACGGTCACCTTGCCACGTCGATTGCTGCTCCTGTTCGCCATGCACCCAGGCTATCCAGGGCCACGCAGCGAGCCGGAACCAGTCTCATCCAGGGGGCGGCGGGATCGCGAGCCCGATACCGATCACGGCAATTGCCAGGACGATGTAGGCCGCCACGTCGAACCCCCGACTGCGCACGCTGAGCAGTCCCGCGCGGCGAGCCGGCAGCATCAACCTGAGCAGCCCGGCCAAGCCCATCGCCCCTCCGATGGTCACCACTCCGCGGCGCCAGTACTCCAAGAAGATGAGCACCAATCCGGCGGTCACCATGAGACCGACCAACAGGTACGGGACCTGCGCGAGGACCCGAGACGGCGTGACGAGTGAAGGCATCGAACTCAGCTGTTCACAGATCGCCCGCGAGCGCAACGACGTTGACCAGCAGCATTGCTCGGGTCATCGGTCCGACACCGCCGGGGTTGGGCGCCAGGTATCCGGCGATCTCCCCGACATCCAGAGCCACATCTCCCGCGATCTTCCCGCCGACCCGGCTGACACCGACATCGAGCACGGCCGCACCCGGCCTGATCATCTCCTTGGTGATCAGGCCGGGTACGCCGGCGGCCGCGACGACGATGTCTGCACGGCTGACATGCGCCCCAAGATCGCGGGTCCCGGTGTGGCACAGCGTGACTGTGGCGTTCTCGCTGCGCCGGGTCAGCAGCAGCCCCAGCGGTCGGCCTACGGTGATGCCGCGGCCGATGACGATGACATCCGCGCCGGCGATCGGGACGTCGTACCGGCGCAGGAGTTCGACGATCCCAGTCGGCGTACACGGCAGCGGTCCCGGTTCGCCCAGGACGAGTCGGCCGAGGTTGACCGGGTGCAGGCCGTCCACATCCTTGGCCGGATCCATGCGTTCGAGGACCGCGATCTCGTCCAGGCCCTTGGGAAGCGGGAGTTGGACGAGATATCCCGTGCAGCTGGGGTCTGCGTTCAACTCGTCGACCACAGCGAAGACGTCGGCCTGACTGGCCGCGGCGGGCAACGTGTGCCGGATGCTCGCGATCCCCACCTCGGCACAGTCCTTGTGTTTGGCCCCCACGTACCAGGTGCTTCCCGGGTCATCGCCGACGAGCAGCGTTCCCAGCCCGGGCTGGCGACCGGCGGCGGTCAGCGCCGCCACCTGACCGCGCAATTCCGCACGCACCTTGGCCGCGGTGGCCTTCCCGTCGAGAACGATCGCCGTCACGGCACGCATCATGACAGTGCTACCCCAGCCACGCACCGGCGCAGCTTCGCCCGATGCTGGCAGGTCAGCCAATTTCAGCAAGCCAACGCCCGACACACGTGCGGACTCCCTATCCTGTGCCACGTCCCCGCTCGTGCCGGACTTCGGCAAGCCAAGAAAGGACGGTCATGTCCTACTCCGAAGGTTCGTACGACCAGACCTCCGCCTACGCCGCCGAACCCGTCGCCGTACGTCGCCCGGACACCCTTGCCGGACTGCTGATGGTTCTTGCCGGAGCCGCCATCGGTGTCTCTCTGCTCCTGGAGTGGTTCCTCGACCGGACCGGCTACGACTTCTTCGAGGTTGCATTGGACAATGCCGACAGCTTCTTCTCTGACGGGATCTGGCAGCCGCTCGTCGTCGTCAGCGGCGGCGCGGTGCTCCTCCTGTTCGGCCTGATCGCCTTCATTCCGGGCAAGAGCCGCCGGATGCTCGGCCTGATCGCGCTGCTTGTTGCGATCGGGATCGCCGCCGCGGCAATGACGGTCCTGATCAACGTGGACTTCGACTTCGACAGCATTCAGCCCGGGTTCTACGTCGTGCTCGGAGCGGCCGTTCTCGGACTCTTCGGCGCGTTGAAGGCCGCGGTCACCCCGCCCAAGCGCGTCAGCTGACCCGCTTGTGGAGGTTCATTCCAGGGAGTCGATCTTCGCACCGTAGGACATCGCGACAGCCAGCGCTTGGCCCATGTCGATCGTCACGTCGGTGAGATCGACGGTCGTCCAGTTGATGGCTTCCACGCTGGCACCGCGCAGATCGGCGCCGGCCAGTGCTGCCCCTTGCAGCCGCGCGTAGGAAAGGTCGGCGCGCCGCAGATCCGTCCCTCGGAGGTCGGCGTCGGTCGCGTCGATCTCACGCATGCGGGTCCCGGACAGATCGAGTTTCGAGGCATCGACTCCACGGAGGATCACATAGGACAGGTCGGTGTCGGAGACTCGCATCCCACGTACGTCGGCCCCGGCGAATGACGTGCCCAGTAACGAGCAACGGCGAAAGGACGCACCGAATAACACCGCCTTGGCGAGGGTTGACGAACGCAGGGCACTATCGGTGAACCGGGCCGCGTTGAGTCGCACGCCCGTGAGGGTGCACTCCTCGAAGACGCAACGTTCGACGCGTAGTTCGACCATGGACGCGTCGCGGAAGTGGCAACGGCGGAAGGTCACCCCCACCAGTTCCTGACCGTCCCAGTCGGCGCCATCGAACTGCTCGTCGTCCAACTCGGTTCCAGGCGCTGGCAGCTCCATCCCGACGCAACCCGCGATCAGTGGAAGAAGTGCCGGGTCTGGGTCAGGTACATCGTGATCCCGGCTGCCGTCGCCACTTTGATCACTTCAGCGTCACGGACCGAGCCACCTGGCGCAACGATGGCACGCACCCCCGCTGAGGTAAGCACCTCGAGGCCGTCCGCGAACGGGAAGAAGGCATCCGAGGCAGCCACTGAATTTCGCGCGAGTTCCCCCGCCCGGCTCACGGCTAGTCGTGCGGAGTCGACCCGGTTGACCTGACCCATGCCGATCCCGACGGTGGCCCCTTGCGAGGCGAGCAGGATCGCGTTGCTCTTCACCGCCCGGACGGCGCGCCAGGCGAAGCCGAGATCAGCCATAGTTAGCTCGTCTGCCGATGCTCCGCACGCCAGCGTCCAGGTCGCCGGGTCATCACCTGGTGCTTGCAGCCGGTCGACGGTCTGCAGCAGCAGGCCGCCGGAGATGGCTCTGGTCTCGATCGGATCGGGGGCAGCGGCCGAGGGCATCCGGAGCAGGCGGACATTCTTGCGCTCAGTCAGCGCCGCCAGAGCCAGGTCGGAGAAGCCGGGTGCGACGACGACCTCGGTGAAGATCTCGGCTACCTGCCTGGCCATCGACTCGTCCACCTCGCGATTGACCGCGATCACCCCGCCGAAGGCAGACACCGGGTCGCACGCGTGCGCCTTCCGGTGTGCTTCTGCTACGTCGACGCCGACGGCGATTCCGCACGGATTCGCATGCTTGATGATCGCGACGCAGGGCTGTACGTGATCGAAGGCTGCGCGCAGTGCCGCGTCGGTGTCGACATAGTTGTTGTACGACATGTCCTTGCCGTGCAATTGCTTTGCGTGTGCAAGCCCGGGCCGCCAATGGCGGTAGAGGGCGGCCTGCTGATGCGGGTTCTCGCCGTACCTGAGCACAGCCGCCCGATCCCAAGACCCCGCGGCCCATGGCGGGAACCCGGTCTCGTCGGGTGCAAGCACGTTGCCCATCCATGAAGCGACGGCGATGTCGTACGTCGCGGTGTGCCGGAATGCAGCTGCCGCCAGTTCCCTGCGCCGGTCCAGTGTGAATCCGCCGGCCCGTACCGCTGACACGACCTCGCCGTAGCGGTCCGGATCCACCACAACCGCCACCGAGGGATGGTTCTTTGCGGCTGCTCGCACCATCGCTGGCCCGCCGATGTCGATCTGCTCGACGCACTCCTCCGGAGTAGCGCCGGAGGCCACGGTCTCCCGGAACGGATAGAGATTCACCACGACCAGATCGAAGGCCTGGATGCCCAATTCAGCGAGCGCAGCAACATGTTCCGGCCGCCGACGATCTGCCAGTATCCCCGCATGCACACCGGGATGGAGCGTCTTGACCCGCCCGTCGAGGATCTCCGGGAAACCGGTGACCGCCTCGACCGGAGTCACCGGGAGACCTAGGTCCTGCAGCCGGCGCGCGGTTCCGCCCGTCGACACGATCTCGACTCCCGCCTCGATCAGCGCGACCGCCAACTCGTCCAAGCCGGTCTTGTCGTACACGCCGATCAAGGCCCGGCGGATCGCAACCGTACTCATGTCGACGTCCCGGTCGAGGAAGCTCGTTGCGCGGCAACGAGTTCAGCTACCACGCGCACCAGCATCCGGCGCTCTACGACCTTTATCCGCTCATGCAGGCGCGCCTCGTCATCCTCGGGGAGCACCTCGACCTCCGCTTGGGCGATCACCTGGCCGGTGTCGATCCCTTCGTCGACCCAGATCACGCTCGCCCCGGTCACGGGCACCCGTGCGTCCAGAGCGTCGCGTACGGCATGCGCCCCGGGAAAGGCCGGCAGCAGTGCTGGATGGGTGTTGATCACGCGTCCGGAAAAGCGTTGCAAAAAGGCAGGACCCAGGATCTTCATGAATCCGGCGAGGACGACGAGATCGGGCCGGGAGGCGGCAACCGTCTCACCGAGTGCGCGGTCCCAGGCGCCTCGATCTGCGTAGTCGCTCAGCACCACCGACTCGACGGGAACTCCGCGGCGGGCCGCCCTGGTCAGCACCTGGGCATCGCGCCGGTCGGAGACCACGCCGACCACCTCGGCGGGATAGGAGGGATCAACCTGGGCATCCAGCAGGGCCTGCAGCAAAGTCCCTGCTCCAGAGGCGAGGACGGTCAACCGAGCGGGCACGGCCAGCACCCTAACTGCTGTAGGTCCGCCCGGCCGCGAACGCCTCAGCGCCTGCGGATCTGCCGTCGCCGCAATAGTCCGGCCGACAGGGCGGCCGGAAGGACCAGGAGCACTGCGGCGGCAGCCAGAGTCGCGATCGGCGCAGCGCCCACTGTGTCCAGCCTCCCGTCCCCTAGAGACCCGCTGGCCAGCCACTGCGCTGCCCCCAGCGCGACGGCCAACGTCAGAGCTGCCGTTGCACCCCAACGCGCGCCCGCCAGTGGCCTGGTCTCGTCATCGAGTCGACGAGCCACGACCGCCCCCACCATCAGCCCACACAGGAGGGGGACTCCGAGTCCCAGGAGTGCTCCGAGCGGCACCGCCGGGCGATCGGGCAGGGCGGCGAACAATGGCAGCCCGGGTACGACACCGAGGGTCACGCCAAAGGCCGAGATCGTGGTGCCCGATCCGATGGAAAAGCCCGGACCGACCAGGACCGCAATGGCATAGAGGGCGGCATTCGGGAGCAGCAACAAGCTGAGCACGAACAGGCCGATCCCGGCACTCCAGTCCGGCGCTACGCCCTCGACGAGGGCGGTGAACCCGGCCCGGTCCGCTGCGATCGCGACACCGAGAGTGCCGACTCCCGCGGCCACGAGGACGGCAGCGCCGGCCCCCACCCCGGCGACGATCGCCCGGGAGGGGAAGGGGGAGATGTCGTGGATCAGTCGGCCGTGACCAGCGGTGCGCAACAGACCGCCCAGGCCGGCCAGGAGGCTCAGCGACAGCAGACCGGGCAGGGTCGAGACGAAGCCGATGTCGGCGCCCGAAGTCGAGCCGGCCACGGTGAGTCCCATGCCGACCGCGGTGTAGGTCACGGCCAGGGCGGCCAGCACGACTGCCACCTGCGCCAGGCAATCTACGCGCGCGCGTCGGCCCGCCCAGCACGCGGCGCACCAGCAGCAGACCACCAGCAACGCTGTGAGTCCCAGGGGGGTGAGCGCGACGATGATCCCGCCCGTTGTGACGTCGGCGCCGTGCCCCAACAACCAGGCCTGAGCAGACAGCCGCGCAGGCCCCAGGACTGAGCCCCCCACGGCCGGTTCGACGATCCAAGCCAGGCCGATCAGGGCACCCAGAACGAGTAGACCGGCGGCAGCCGCCCCCAGGCCGGCAACTGCTCCGGCCACCAGCATGCCGGTGCCTGATCCCGTGGTCCGCGCGTGCGCCGACGGGGTCTCCGGTTGGGTCGGCGACGCCAGCCATCGGGTCAGCACGGAGGTCACTTACCCACCATGCAAGGCATCGGAGCCGGTACGAGGCAGGCGCGCCGGGCGGCGAACTGTCAGAAAGCACTGACGGGATGGTAAGTCGAGGTGGTCATCGACTCAGTCATTCGCCTGCCTTGGCAGGCGTCACCGCGGCTCACTTCTTGACCCGCGCAAGCGCAGCCGGCGGTACGGTCGCCAGTACTTATTGGTCTGGACGGTTGATCGAGCGTCAGCTAGGCCCTTGTTCAGTGCTGTGTCGGTCCCCCACTTCCACCTGCGGGCGGGTTTGAACCGTACGGCGGTGGTGGTGTGGGGCTGGAACCGCTACCTGGAGCCTGCGAGGAGCCCCCGCCGGGAGACGGGGGCTGACCGTACCCGCCTGCTGCCTGCTGGCCGGGCTGTCCGTATCCAGCCTGCGGCTGCTGACCGGGCTGGCCGGGCTGTCCGTATCCGGCCTGCGGCTGCTGACCGGGCTGACCGGGCTGCCCGGGCTGCCCGGGCTGCCCGTAGCCACCGGGAGGCTGCTGCCCATAGGCCTGCTGCGATCCGCCCTGCGCGGCGTTCTGCTGCAGCTTGCTGAGTCCGCCCTTAAGCGACTTCTGTCCGCCCGCCTCGAGGAACGACATGACCACGCCCGCGTTGACCACCAGGAGTGCCAGCAGACCGAGCCAGAGGCCGAAGCTGGGCGCGAGCCCCTCGGTGGTCAGACCCTGGATGAAGTCGACCAGGAACAGAATGTCGGCGAGCAGGACGATCCCGGCAAGGATGAAGTGCATCGGGACCTGGCGCGGGATGACCCGCAGGATCTTGAGCACCACGGCGATGACGGCCAGCACGATCAGGATCGTGACGAAGGGTCCGG
Organism: Geodermatophilaceae bacterium; assembly: GCA_050999295.1. Classification (GTDB taxonomy): domain Bacteria; phylum Actinomycetota; class Actinomycetes; order Mycobacteriales; family Geodermatophilaceae; genus JACCQS01. The sequence goes on from JBPCPI010000205.1 coordinate 16,223, forward strand.
TGTCGGTGTCCCACCAGTTGAAGTTGATGTCGCTGGAAGAGCCGTAACTGGCCTCGCAGCTGGCCCTGGACTCGGCGGGTAGGGAGCCGCAGACCTCTTCGGCCGACGGGACGTCGATCGTGAACCAGGGTAGGAAGCTGAAGATCAAAAAGGCGAGCCCGCCGCCCAGGATCAACCAGTCCGGGAGCCGGACTGACTTGGGGTCGAAGCCGGCACCGCGAGCACCGCCGCCGCCCTGGCCTGGGTACTGGCCAGGAGCTCCGTACCCAGGCGGTTGCCCGGCTCCGTAACTTGGCTGGCCGGCGGGTACACCACCGGGCTGTTGGCCGTACCCGGGCTGGCCACCCTGCGCCGACTGCCCATAGCCCGGAGGCTGCTGGCCGGGGGGCTGCTGGCCGAAGCCCCCGGGCTGCGATCCACCAGGCTGTTGGCCGTACCCCCCTGGGGATCCGGGTCCGCTGCCAGGTGCAGTCATCGCTTCCACTCCTTCGCCTACGGCCGCAGGGTTGCGGCTGTGTTCTCGCTCATCATCTCAGTGCCGGTATCGCGTCTTGCTGCGGATCAGCATGCTGGGTAGGCGCGGCACGGGCAAGTGGCCGCGCCGATCTGCGAAATTGCTCAACTGGAGATGTATCCCATCAGTTCTCGCATCAACTGCGCCGTTTCCGATGGGGTTTTTCCGACCCTTACTCCGGCCGTCTCGAGCGCCTCTTGCTTGGCCTGCGCCGTACCGGATGAGCCGGAGACTATCGCCCCTGCGTGGCCCATGGTCTTGCCTTCCGGGGCGGTGAACCCGGCGACGTAGCCGACGACCGGCTTGGTCAGGTTGGCGGCGATGTATTCCGCGGCCCGCTCCTCCGCGTCCCCGCCGATCTCGCCGATCATGACGATCGCCTCGGTGTCGGGATCGGCCTGGAAGGCCTCGAGGCAATCGATGTGGGTTGTCCCTATGACCGGGTCACCGCCGATGCCAACTGCGGTGGAGAAGCCGATGTCGCGAAGCTCGAACATCATCTGGTAGGTCAACGTCCCCGACTTGCTGACCAGGCCGATCCGGCCTGATCCGGCGATGTTGGCCGGGATGATGCCGGCATTGGAGCGGCCCGGTGAGATCACGCCGGGACAGTTGGGGCCGATGATCCGGGTGACTCCGCCCTGGGCGTGGGCCCAGAACGTGGTCGAGTCGTGCACCGGAATGCCCTCAGTGATGATGACGGCCAGTCCGATTCCCGCGTCAATGGCTTCGATCACCGCTGCCTTGGCGAATTTCGGCGGCACGAAGATCACGGTGACATCGGCCGCCGTCTCGGCAATGGCCTCGGCCACGGAGTCGAATACCGGCAGAGCCCGACCGTCGAAGTCCGCGCTCTGCCCACCCTTTCCCGGAGTCACTCCACCCACGACGGCAGTCCCCGACGCGAGCATGCGGCGGGTGTGCTTGCTGCCCTCGGAGCCGGTCATCCCTTGCACGATGACCTTGCTGTTCTCGCTCAGGAAGATCGACATGCGGTACGAGGCTCCTCTAGTCGGTTCAACCGAGCTCAGGCCGCTGCGAGCTCGGCGGCCCGCCTGGCTGCCCCGTCCATGGTGTCCCCCTGCTCGACGAGCGGATGCGCCGCGTCATCGAGAATCCGGCGGCCCTCCTCGACATTGTTGCCATCCAGCCGTACCACGATCGGCTTTGTCGCTGAATCCCCAAGCAGGCCAAGGGCTGCCACGATGCCATGGGCGACGGCATCACATGCGGTGATACCGCCGAAGACGTTGACGAAGACGCTACGTACCGACGGATCGGAGAGAATGATGCCGAGCCCGTCGGCCATGACCTCAGCCGACGCGCCTCCGCCGATGTCGAGGAAGTTGGCCGGTTTCATGCCGCCGAAGTCCTCGCCGGCGTAGGCGACGACATCCAGGGTGGACATCACCAGTCCGGCCCCGTTGCCGATAATGCCGACCTGCCCGTCCAACTTCACGTAGTTGAGATCCTTGGCCTTGGCCTCCTGCTCGAGCGGGTCGGCCGCGGCGCTGTCCGCCAGGTCGGCATGCCCCGGATGCCGGAAAGCGGCGTTCTCATCGAGGCTGACCTTTCCGTCCAGCGCCAGGACCGCCCCGTCCGGGGTCTTGGCCAGCGGATTCACCTCGACCAGGGTCGCGTCCTCGCCGACGAATACCTTCCATAGTGACACCGCGATCGCGGCCACCTGGTCGGCGATCTCGTCTGGGAACCGGGCTGCGCTGACGATCTCGCGGGCCACCGCCTCGTCGACGCCGGCAGCGGAATCGATCGGAACGCGGGCCAGGGCCTGCGGATCCTTGGCGGCCACCTCTTCGATCTCCACCCCGCCCTCGACCGACGCGATGCACAGAAAGCTGCGATTCGCGCGGTCCAGCAGATAGGAGAAGTAGTACTCCTCGGCGATGTCGCTGGCCTGGGCGATCAGGACCCGGTGCACGGTGTGGCCCTTGATGTCCATGCCCAGGATGTCGGCGGCGCGGGCCTCGGCGTCCTCCGGCGTGTCGGCAAGTTTCACCCCGCCCGCCTTCCCCCTCCCGCCGGTCTCGACCTGTGCCTTGACCACGACTTGGCCACCGATGGAGGCGGCGATGTCGCGTGCCTGTTCGGGCGTCGTGGCCACCCCACCAGCCAGTACGGGTACCCCGTAGGAGTCGAAGACGTCACGGGCCTGGTACTCGTAGAGGTCCACGGAAGGCGACGATAGCGAAGCGGCTAGAGGGCCGGTGCGGTGACGTTCGTACGTACCCAGTCGACGATCTCGGTGGTCGTCGCACCGGGCGTGAAGATCTTCGCGACACCGAGTTCCTCGAGTTCGGGGATATCGGCATCGGGGATGATGCCGCCACCGAAGACCAGGACATCGGCTATCTCGCGTTCGCGGAACAGTTGGGTGAGCCGCCGGAACAGCGTCATGTGCGCCCCGGAGAGCACCGAGAGTCCGACCGCGTCGGCATCTTCCTGGATCACGGTCTCCACGATCTGCTCCGGCGTCTGGTGCAGTCCGGTGTAGATCACTTCCATGCCGGCATCGCGTAGCGCACGGGCTACGAGCTTCGCACCACGGTCGTGACCGTCGAGGCCGGGTTTGGCCACGACGACCCGGATCCGTTCACTCATGGGGCCGAGGTTATCCCCTCTTCAGAGCTCGGCGGCTGGCCGCACGCATCGGAAGTCCGCGGCTGACCGGCCGTACCGGCGGGTGCCAGCGCAGGGCAAGCAGGGTCAGGGCGGCGTAAGCCAGGCCGGCAACGATCAAGGCGTACCCGCCGATCGACAACTCGATCTCTTCCGAGCGCGCGGCTTCGACGACCCCGCGCGCGGCCTGCCCGATGACGTATCCGGTGAATGCAGCCAAGGCTCCCACGACGGCCAAGCGCGGGCGCAGTGTCGTGGCATAGACGGAGAACAGGGCCAGGACCGCGCAGAGGAGCAGGCCGGCGGTCAGCGCCAGGCCGGGCCGGCCGAGCAGTCCGATTGCGCCCTCGACCGGGACAACGGTCTCCACCGGGCGAAGGTCCCCGGCGATCGGTTGCTGGGTGATGACTACCTGGTCCGGGATGCCGACCAGGGTGGCGCTGAGGGCAAGTACGGCGCCCACGCCGCTGACGGCGGCCAGACCACTGAGCAGCGGTCGACCGGGGTCAAGGCTCTCGCTGTCATCCATCACCACCCTCGACCACAACCAGCCGACCGCGATTCCGGTGAGGACCAGCACACCCAAACCGGCCACGCCGACGTACCAACCGGCCAGCGGCTCGACCTCGCTGGTGAGCAGCCGCCGACCGGCGATGATCTCGAACCTGCCGCGGTCGGCGGCCCCGCTTGCCCAGTACAGCTCCCCGACCAACCCGGCAGCCGACACTGCTGCCGCGACGCCCAGTGCCGCCAGGCCCAGGCGTGGGTACCTGGCAAGGACGACGCTGACTCCGGCAGCGACGATCACCAGTGGCCAGATCCAGGACGCCAGGGTTGCCGCGAAGGAGTCCCCCAGGACGACTCGCTCCGCGCCCACGGCCAGATTCGGCAGCGGCACTGCGGCAACCAGCAGCAGGCCCCCGAGGACTCCGAGTCCGCCGACCATCCGGCTGGCGCCCGGCACGGCGCCGAGAACGACCTCCCCTGCGGGTTCGCGACGGGTCGGCTTGCGCCGGACGTCCTGGGAGCTGCCCTTTTCCGTAGCCAGCCGGCGCAGGCTGGTTCCCGAGCTCCCGGCCTGTCCGGGCTTGGGGGGGTCCCCCCTGTTGGGGTTTTGGGCCCTCGTGGTTGTGGGAGCCCTTGTTGAAGTGGAGGCCTTGGCGGCCATT
>JBPCPI010000206.1:0-9511 GCA_050999295.1 Geodermatophilaceae bacterium
GGCCAAGGTGTGGCCGGCCGGGACCGCAGAACCGAGCTGGCAGTTGAGCCGGACCGACAGCACGGCTGCCTTGCAGGGGCCCGGCGCGGTCGGAATCGCGACGTACGTGTCGGGCAGTGCGACGAATGGACCGGTCGGGATCAGCTTCGACAACTTCTGGGCAGGTGCAGTCGGTACAGCGCCGCCCGCGTAGTCTCCGCCTCCACACGAGGCGCGAGCAGATCGGGGAGGCCGGTACCGTGCTTGATCCGGCAGCTGGCTCGGCGGCGCGGCGGCGCGTCCTGGTGGCTCACCCGAGTGCAGAGCTGTATGGCTCCGATCGGGTGATGCTGGAGAGCCTCGAAGGCTTCGTGGCAGCCGGCTGGCGGGTCTTGGTCGCACTGCCGGGACCCGGTCCGCTGGTGGCCGAGGTGTCCAGCCGTGGTGGGCTGGTCGTCTACTGCCCCAGCCCGGTTCTGCGTAAGAGCGCCCTGCGGCCAGCCGGCTTTCTCCGGTTGCTCGCCGATGCGGCCCGGGGATTCGGATCAGGGCTGCGCTTGCTGCGCCGAGCGCGGCCGGAGGTGATGTACGTGAGTACATTGACGATTCCGCTCTGGCTGCTGCTCGCCCGGCTGACCGGCTGCCGCACCGTGTGCCACGTGCACGAAGCCGAAGGCTCGGCATCAGTTCGGCTACGCAGGCTGTTGGCTGCGCCGCTGTTCGCGGCGGACACGATCGTGGCCAACAGCGAATTCAGCCGGCAGGTTCTCGGCAGCGCATTCCAATCGCTGGGCGCCCGGACGAGCGTGGTCTACAACGGCGTCCCGGGACCACCGACCGTTCCGGCCACGCGGGAGAGCATCGTCGAGCCCGTACGGCTGGTCTATGTGGGTCGGCTGTCCGAGCGCAAAGGCGTCGATGTGGCAGTCAGTGCGGTAGCCGAGCTGATCCGCCGAGGGACGGCGGCTGAACTCGACATCGTCGGCTCGGTCTTTACCGGTTACGAGTGGTACGAGGCAGAGCTCGTCGATCAGGTCAACCGACTGGGTCTGCGGGATCGCGTCCGGCTTCGCGGGTTCGAGAATCCGGTGTGGCCTCGGCTCGTCGCGGCAGACATTGCGCTGGTCCCCTCACGTTGGGACGAGCCCTTCGGCAACACCGCAGTCGAGGCGGTGCTTGCCGGCCGGCCGCTGATCGCCAGTGACAGCAGCGGCCTTCGGGAGGCGGTAGCCGACTTTGAATCCGTGATCCGCGTCCCGCCAGGGGATGCGGGCGCGATTGCGGAGGCCGTCCAGTCGATGCTCGGTCGGTGGCCGGACTACTCTCGCCGGGCGCGCTCGGATGCGGTGGCTGCGGCTCGCCGTTTCGGTCCGCCCAGATACCGCACACGAATCACGTCGATCCTGCGCCAGACTTCCGACGGCTGATCACCGGATCCCATCGAAGTGTCGGCCATGAGGACAGAGGAGTCAGTGATCGGAACTGGCACAGGGACTGTGACAATCGCCGTGCTCGCCTACCGACGACCGGATGAGCTCCGCGCGGCACTCCCACTGCTGCTGGCTCAACTTGGCACGGTCAGCTGGCGGGGTGAGGTGCTCGTGGTCGACAACGACCCCAGCGGTAGCGGGCGCGCGGTCGTAGAGTCCGTGGACCACCCAGCCGTGCGCTACGTGCACGAGACCGCTCCAGGGATCGCCAGGGCGCGTAACCGCGCCCTGGACGAATGTGCCGATCGCGATGTGCTCGTGTTCATCGACGACGACGAACGTCCGGCACCCGGCTGGCTGTCCGCCCTCCTGGACACCTACCAGCGTCTGCGTCCGACTGCGGTGGTAGGCCCGGTCACCTCGGAGTTCTCCTCCCAGCCCGACCCTTGGATCGTCGCCGGCGGCTTCTTCAACAGACGGGACATGCCGACGGGCACTCCCACGAGCGTGGCAGCCACGAACAATCTGCTCCTGGACCTCCGGGCCGTACGGGACCTCCAGCTGCGCTTCGACCTGCGTTACGGGCTGACCGGAGGATCGGACAACCTGTTCACCCGCCAGTTGGTGGCTCGAGGCGGTGAGTTGGTCTGGTGTGCAGAAGCCACTGTGATCGACGTCGTACCAGCGCAGCGGTTGACCCGGGGGTGGGTAGTCAAGCGGACCTACCGGATGGGCAACGGCACGGCACTTGTAGAACGTGACATGGCCGGTCCCGGCATTGCCGCGGTGGCCACCTCGATCCGGCTCCTGGCCAGTGGGTTGCTGAGGGTCGTCGCCGGGTGCGCTCGAATTGTGGTGGGTGGGCTCACCGGATCGCTGGCACAGCGGGCCGCCGGCGCCCGCAACCTGGCCCGAGGCGCCGGCCTGATCACCGGCGCGATCGGTTTCACCTATGCCGAGTACGCGCGACGCGAGACCAAGTAAGGAGCCGCAGTGAGCAAGGCAGGAGGGGACCTGGCCTACCTCTGGGGCCTGCAGGCATATCGGAACTACCGCTGGTTCAGCTCGCCCGAACGCATGCGGATGCGGGCCACGGTCCGCCGCTGGATCCGGGCCTGCCCGATCGGCGGCCGGGTGCTGGAAGTCGGCGGCGGCACCTCGGCTCTGCGCCCGGTCATCGAACGCGAGGTCGCGCGGGTCCGCTACCTGAGCGGTGACATCTCACCCACCAACAACACCACCCTCGTACTGGACGCTTCGGCACTCCCGGTGCGCGATGGATCACTCGACGCGGTGCTTGCCCTGGAAGTCCTCGAGCACCTCCCACAGCCAGCACTGCTGCTGCAAGAGAGTGCGCGCGTACTCGCTCCCGGCGGGATGCTCGTGGTCACCACGCCGTTCATGTTCGGCGTACACGATTTCCGGGACTACTTCCGGTACACCCCGCTCGGCTTCAAAGTGCTTGTCGAGGGGGCAGGATTGGAACTGCAGGAAGTCGTGCTCCGGGGCGGGACGTTCGTCTCGATAGTCAGCCTGCTTCGCGCCCTGATCCGGAACGCGATTCTCGGCGATCCGCAGGACTGGCGCGCCAAGGGCACCCGCAAGAAGGTTCTCTGGGCGTTCGTCACCATGATCGAAACACCGTGGGTGCCCGTCATGTGGCTGGCACTTGCACTCGATCGCGTCTTGGATCGGCACTCCAAGAGTCCACCCGGGTACTTCTTCCTGAGCCGGAAACCCGGCGCGAACTAGAGCCCAACAGAAGCGGCCTTCCATGGGCGTCGCGCTGCGTCACACCGTGTCGCTGTTGGTGACAGCTAACTACACAGCGCAGCCGTCCATCTACCCAAAGTGAGCTTTTGCCCGCAAAACCGTCCAGGGGGCCCCAAAATCTATGCATTTCCAAACTAATTTCCGTGACTGGCTGTGAATGGCCCCAAAAATCGGTTACTCCCTGTATGGTTGCACTCAGTCAATCGAGGTCTGCGGGGAGTGAAATGAAGCTAGCAACCGAGGTCAGTGCACCGTCAGGAGAGCCATCGACGGTCGGCATCCTCGGCACCGGATACATCGGGGCCGTCCTGGCCGGGGAATTCGCCGAACGCGGCGCTACGGTGACTGCGGTCGACCGCAGCGATGACCGGGTTGCCGCCATCAACGCCGGTCTGTCCCCGGTCCCCGAGCCCGGCTTGGATGAACTGGTTGGGTCCGGCGTCCGCGCCGGCCGGTTGCGCGCCACCAGTGTGATCGCCGAGTTGGCGGGGTCGGACACCATCCTGCTGACCGTCGGAACGCCGCTGGGGGAGGACTCCGAGGCCGACCTGTCCTATCTACGCTCGGCCTGTCAACAGCTGGCCGAGGTGATCTCCGAGGGGACCCTCGTCCTGGTGAAATCCACGGTGCCGCCGGGGACCACGACCGACATCGTCGCCCCGTTACTGCGGGCAAACAAGGACGTGTTCGTGGCCTTTTCGCCGGAACGGCTCGCGGAGGGCACCGCGATTGCCGACCTGCGTCGGCTTCCGGTGGTCGTCGGCGGAGTCGATGCCGCCAGCACCCTACGCGCTGCCGACTTCTGGACCCAGCACGGTTTCGAGGCCATCGAGGTCGCCGATGCTCGCGCTGCGGAACTCGTGAAACTCGCCGACAATGCCTGGATCGACTTGAACATCGCCTTTGCCCACGAGCTGGCCATGTTGTGCGACCGCATCGGCGCCGATGTCCTGGACGTGATCCGCGCCGCCAACACCCTGCCGAAGGGCGGCGGCATGGTGAACATCCTGCTGCCCAGCGTGGGCGTGGGGGGTTACTGCCTCACCAAGGACCCATGGTTCCTCGATGCTCTGGGCAAGGACCTGGACGTTCCGCTGTCGCTATCGGCTGCCGGACGCACCGTGAACGAGGCAGCTCCGGCCTACCTGTGGGCCCGAACGAAGGCCGCATTAGGGAAAGACGTCAACGGGGCGCGCGTTGCCGTGCTGGGGCTCGCGTTCAAGAACAACACCGGCGACACCCGGTTCTCGCCCGCGATCGACTACGCCCGCGCGGCTGAGCGCGACGGCGCCAAGATCGTCTGGTTCGACGATCTGGTGCCCGTGCATGACATCCCTGACGACCTGCTCTACAACCGCGCTGATACCTGGGAAGAAGCCGTGCAGGGTGCGAATGCGATCGCCTGGCTCGCCGTGCACGACAGTACGAAGTCGTTGCGGCCAAGCGACTTCCTTGAGTACTCAGCCCCGAATCCGGTGATCGCAGACGGCCGCAGGTTCCTGACCGCGACCGAGCGTACGGAGTTCGCCGAAGCCGGCATCACCGTCCATGGGGTGGGCTGGTGAGCACGGCCCTGGTCACCGGTGGCGCGGGCTTCGTCGGCGCCGCGCTGACCAAGCAGCTGCTGGCCAACGGCGACAAGGTGACCGTGCTCGACGCAACGCCGGCGGAGCGCGCGCTGCGTCTGGGAGACGCAATCGACGAGGTCGACTACCAGGAAGTGGATCTACGCGACCGGGACGCACTTGCTGGCGTCCTGTCGGGATCGTGGGACCAGATCTATCACCTCGCGGCAGTTGTCGGTGTCGATCGGTACATGAGCGATCCGATGGCGCTGTTGGACATCAATGTCCTGGCCAGCCGGGAGATCATCCGGGCAGCCGCCGAGCAGGGCAGTCGGCTGATGTTCGCCAGTACCAGTGAGATCTACGGACGTAATCCCGCCGTGCCGTGGCGTGAGGATGACGATCGCGTGCTCGGGCCGCCCAGCGTGAGCCGCTGGAGCTATGCCAGCAGCAAGGCGATGGTGGAACACATGCTCTTCGCCGAGCGATTGGCCTCAGGACTGCCATTCGTCACGGTGCGGTTCTTCAACGTCTATGGCCCGGGTCAGGAGCCACGTTTCCTGGTCAGCCGAACACTGCACCGCGTGCTCAACGGACAACCGGCGCTGCGTTACGACGGCGGCGCGCAGACCCGCTGCTTCACCTACCTGGATGACGCCGTGTCCGGCGTGCTGGCCGCAGTGAACTCCCCGCAAGCCGAAGGGCGCGCATTCAACATCGGGTCTGGCTTTGAACACTCCGCCGGCGAGGTGGTGCAGAGCGTGGTCGACCGGGTCCCGGGAGCCGGCATCCTCGACGTTGAGACCCAAAGCATGTACGGCCAGGACTACGAGGACATCCAGCGTCGCGTGCCAGATTGCACCGCGGCCCTGGAGACGTTTGGCTGGAAGGCCACGACGCCGTTGGCCGTGGGCGTCGCGGAGAGCCTTGCCTGGGCGCAGGCCAACCCGTGGTGGGCAGCGCTCCCGCTGGTGACCACCGGCAAAGCTGACCGGATGCCGGCAGAGGTCTGAGCTCAGCCCGTGCGGGCGGCCAGAAAGGCGCTCCTGTGCTGCGCGCCCAGGCCCGGCCAATCCCGAGCGGTCAGGTCAGGGCGTACCGAGCCTCGCCCCGAACGGGCCCGTGCCAGGCCGTCCCGAAGGGTTGCCGCGTCGAGTTCGCCTCGGTAGGTGAGCAGCCAACCTGGCCCGACTTCCTCAGCCAGCGCCGCGGTCGTCGGCGTATGCGGGGCCAGTACCGGGCGATCCAGGGACAGCGCGAGGAGCACAGCCGCCGAGTTGTGCATCCGGGTGTAGGGCAGGACGACCAACTCCGACTCGCCGATCTCCCGAGCCAGGTACTCGTCCTCCACGTGACGCAGCTCGGCACTGGTCCTCGGGTCCTGGCTGCAAGCCGTCTCGATCGCGGCCCGTAATCCCTCCGAGTTCGGGCGGCCGAGAATCCGCAGGGTCAGCATGGGTTCGTCCATCCCGCCGAACGCGGAGATCAACGCCAGGACGCCCTTGTACGGGCGTACCAGGCCGAAGTACAGCAAGCGCCCGGGGATCGGTCGAGGAAGGGACACGTCGCGGTAGATGTCTCGGTAGTGGCCGATCGGAATCACTGTGGACGGTCTACCCACCGGCAGCTCGGTGGAGGAGTTCAACGCGATCCACAGTGCGGTCTGGCCATCGCAGCACTTGAGCAGCATGCGCTCGAACATGCCGCCTTCTTCGTGCGGGCTGAGGTTGTGCACTGTCCGGACGATGACGATCCGAGTCAGGGCGACACGCACCATCAGCAAGAGATACATGACCCGATGCGCATACGTCCGGATCCGCTGCTCGCGTCTGAACAGCAGCTCGGGCCAGTGCACGTGCAGGATGTCGTATCGCCCGAGAAGTGCTGTGCGCCACGACCAGTTGAGGGTCACGACATCGTCGGGCAAGCTCGCGACCAGCTGAGTGAGATAGGGATTGGTCTGCGGGCCCGGTCGCGGGAAGGACTGCAGGACCGTGATCACGCGTTCTCCGCCGATCGGACTGCGACTGCCGAATTCGCGCTGATCCCAGGCGCAGCCTGGCGGAGCCAGAGCACGACGCCGAGTGCCAGGGCCAAGCTGGGCAGGCTGGAATAGATCGGCTGAAAGGCCAGGTTCCACATGTTGGCGACCACCAGGAACACCGCCAGCGGGCTGGCCTGTCTTCGGGTGAGCAGGCCGGTAACGCCCGCCAACAGCACAACGCTGATCGTTCCCGCCAGCACAAGGCCTAGGATCCCGAAGTTCGACCAGAAGTCGGCGGTCACCGAGTGCAGCTTGAACTGACCGCCGAATAGGAACTCCGCATAGTCGGGCTGGAACACCACGTTGACTGTGGCAAAGCCCTCCTTACCGGCGAGGATGTCTGCGGAATTGGGCACCACGCCGATTCCGAAGCCGACCGGATCCCGCTGCATGAGTACCCAGGTGATGCTCCATTCGGGTCGACCGCCGGCGATGAGCGATCCGCTGTTGCGGATCTGCTGCACCGAGCGCGCCTGAAGTTCGTCCCCCAGGTAGCCCCCCACGATCGCGTAGGTCGCACCTGCGTAGCTGCCGACGGCTAGGGCAGCCAGGAACAACAGGGACACCAGCCGCGACGTCGGCTTCGAGATGTCGCCAGCACGGGGACGGGCCTGCCACACGAGCAGCCCCGCCGTCACCGCGCAGAAGGCGAACCAACTACGAAAATCCAGCAGCGCGCTGACCAGGGCCAGTGCGGACAGGGCCGCGACGGACACCCTCGTACGGCGCTGGGCCGTGACAAGAGCCAACACGATGAACGTGACTCCGAAGGCGAGTTGGAACTTCCACGGGTTCGGCGTTCCGGGAAGCTGGATCACTCCCGTAAGCAGCCATCCGGCGCCGTAAGCCAGGGCGATCCGCCAGATGGGCAGGAACGTGCGCGCCCACAGGATCAGGCCCACCGTTCCCAAGGCACCGAGAAATCGAAGCGAGGTGTCCGTTGCGATTGCCCCGTCGATGACGTGGTCGACCGAGGACCTGTCCGCAAGGAGTAATCCGGCCACCAGTGCCGCACTGGCCAGGCCCAGGATCAGGAAGGCGTAGCGGTAGCGGGCGACGGCGCCGAACCAGACCGGGGTCAGCGCCGCCGTGGCGAGGAAGGCGGTATTCGTCCCGAACGGCAGTCCATAGGCCATGCCCGCGAGCACGAGAGCGGCCAGAGCGGTGAACACGGTTGACCGCGCGACGAGGGCTGGTGCATTTTCGTGCCGGGCGATCTCGGCGGGCAGCGCCGGCGGCGTCGGGTTGGCGAGCCGGCGGAGCAGGGCCCGGGGGCCGACCACCAAGTCGGGGGGCTTGTCGGCCAGGACGACACCGAGGAGCATCGACCCACCTGGGGCGCCCCGCGACAGCAGCGCCTGCAGGGCCCGCCGGCGGGTCTTCCCGGGCTCGACGATGGCCAGCGCGCCGCCGCCGCCGCCGTTTCGATCCGGTGACGAAGCCGGTCGCTCGGACGACGGGGCGAGGCTCCCGACGACGATCAGGTCTGGCTCACCGGCACCGGATCGGGTCGGCGTCGAGCCCCGGTCCAGGACTGCCACGTCGCGTCCGGAGCTGGACATCACCTCTGCCAGCCCCGTGGCCAAGGATGCGGTCACCCGGCGAGGTTGCGGCGACTGCACCGAGACCGACCTGGCCGACCGGTCCTGGGCGATGGAGTCCAGCGCCAGGCTCAGCCGGCGAAGATCCTCCGATCGCCGTCCGCGCTGACCCCCGGTATCTGCGGGTCGCCGGAACCTCGATAAGCGGCTGAGCCAGCCCCTCGGCTCCCTGTGCACCGGCCACACCGGCAGGTCGGTGAGGACCCCGACATCGCGCATGCTGGTGATCCTGGCGCCGACCGCCTCCCGGTAGAGCGCCACCAGGACGCCCACGGCCAGGCCGGCCGCAGCCCCGAGGAAGACGTTGCGCTTGAGGTTGGGCGAGGACGGTGCCTCTGGCTCGGTCGCCGGCGCCACGGTGGTTGCCCGCAGTACGTCCAGCGGTCCGGCCTCGCCGGGTGAAAGCTCGGCAAGCGCGACCTGAAGCTGCTCGCTCACCAAGCCGGCCGTCGAGGCCGCCTGGCGTGGGGAGGGCGCGGCGGCGGAAATTTCGAGGATGGTGGTGTTCTCGACGACACCGACGGTCAGCGTCTCGGCCAGCTCGGTCGTCGTCATCTCGAACTCGCCACGGTCGATCACCGGGCCGAGCACCGCCGCGGACCTGGCCACTGCGATCAAGGAGGTGATCGTGCTCTCGACGTACTGCGCGTCCTGGCTGACATCGCCCGGCAGGGCACCGCCAGGGACGGAGAACAACAGGGACGTCGTCGAGGAGTACGTCGGCGGGGTCAGGGCGGTGAGCAGGCCCGATCCGAGGACACCAAGGATGCCGAAGAACGCGAGCGTCACCCAGCGTCTCACCAGGACGGCGAGGTAATGCCTCGGCTCCATGGTCGGACTCCTCACCGGACGCCGGGGACTGCTCAGCCTATCGCCGCGGCGATCAAGAAACGCCCGGCACACCCTTCGCCACGACGAAACGTCCGGATCGTTGCGGCTGGGGGGTCACCGGCGGACTACGCTGTGCAGTCGAGCAGCCGAGCGGCCGGGCGAAGCCACCCGGCGCGTTGGCTGGGGTAAGCGGCGCAGCCGCGCCGAGGGTGCGGGCAGATGCCGCGGCAAGGAGGAAGCCGGTGTCACTACGCCGACTTCTGACCGTGGTCCGTCGCCGATGGGTGA
>JBPCPI010000218.1:0-14631 GCA_050999295.1 Geodermatophilaceae bacterium
GATGGGCGAGGGCTTCGACCTCAGGCAGTTCCGGCATCGGCTCGATTCTGCCCGACGGTTATGCGCACAACCGCGAAAACCCCGCCCGCTCTCAGCGGTTATGCGCACAACCGCGGAGTTTGGACCCGGATCGTGACGGTTATGCGCATAACGGCGAAGGGGGGCGGCTCACGCTTTCTGGTCTGCGGGGTTGGGCGGTGCGGCGGGGTTGGGCGGCGCGGCGGAGTTCGCCTTGGCGGTTGTGGCCGCACGAGCGGCGTCGGCGACCGCTCCGGCGACGGCCTTGTGTACGGCGGAATCGAAGACGCTCGGCACGATGTAGCTGGCATTGAGCTGATCGTCGGTGACCACCTCGGCCAGCGCCTTGGCTGCCGATAGCAACATCTGCGAACTGATCTCCGTCGCCCGAGCATCCAGCAGACCGCGGAAGACGCCCGGAAAGGCGAGCACGTTGTTGATCTGGTTGGGCAGGTCCGACCGGCCGGAGGCGATGACCGAGGCGTACGGCCGAGCCGCGACGGGATCGATGTCCGGTGTCGGGTTGGCCAGCGGGAACACCACAGCCCCGTCGGTCATCGCCTCCAACGCCTGCGCAGGCAGGACATTCCCGGCGCTGACGCCGATGAAGACGTCGGCATCGACAAGGGCGTCTGCCAACTCGCCGCGCTGGTTGTCCGGGTTGGTCCGTTGTGCCAGGTCGAGCATCGCGGGGGACAGCCGGTCGTCGTCGCGGGACAGGATGCCCTGGCGATCCCAGACCAGGATGTCGGTGACGCCAGCCGCCAAGAGCAGCGTGACGATCGCCGTACCCGCGGCCCCGGCGCCGGCCACGACGATCTTCACTCCGCCGATCTCCTTGCCCACCACCCGCAGCGCGTTGGTGAGGGCAGCGAGTACGACGATCGCCGTTCCGTGCTGGTCATCGTGGAAGACCGGAATGGACAGCGACGCCCGGAGTCGCCGTTCGATCTCGAAACACCTTGGCGCAGCTATGTCCTCGAGGTTGATACCGCCGAAGACCGGCGCGATGATCTCGACCGTACGTACGATCTCGTCGGTGTCCTGGGTGTCCAGGCAGATCGGCCAGGCGTCGATGTCGGCAAAGCGCTTGAACAGCACCGCCTTTCCCTCCATCACCGGTAGTGCTGGGCCGGGTCCCAGGTTGCCCAGTCCGAGTACGGCGCTGCCGTCGGTCACCACGGCCACGCTGTTGCCCTTGATGGTCAACCGCCTTACGTCGCCTGGGTTTTCGGCGAGCGCAAGGCAGACGCGGGCGACCCCGGGCGTGTACGCCATCGACATGTCGTCGCGGGTCTTCAGCGGGACCCGGGAGGCAACCGCCAGCTTTCCCCCGAGGTGCAGCAGGAAGGTCCGGTCGCTGACCTTCCCGACGGTGACACCCTCCACAGTCCGCAGCCTCGCCACGATCTCCTGGGCGTGGGTTCCGTCGGCCGCGGAGCACGTCACGTCGACGACCAACCCGTCCGGACGGGAATCCACCACGTCGATCGCGGTGACCGCGCCGCCGGAGTTCCCGACCGAAGTCGCGATCCGCCCGATGCTCGCCGGGTCCCCGTCGGCCGTGAGCCGCACGGTGATCGAGTACGAAGCGCCGGTCACCAGCCCGCGGGGCGCAAGTGGGACTGGAGGTGCTTCGGCCTGCGCGACCGCCGGTACGTCAGCCTGCGCGACCGGCGGTACGTCGGCCTCCCTCCCCGGGACTGGTACGGGCGCTGCGTCCGGCACCGGCACGGTCTGCGGCTGCGGTGCTGTGTCGGGCAGGGAGGGGTCAGTCACAGCCCGCAAGTCTGCCGCACCGGGATCCTGAGCGTCAGTCAGCGTCGGCAAAGCACCGGTTCGCTCCACAACCGCGCGCATCGCCGGTGATCAGGTGTCGAGGCGCCTAGGGCTGCCGTGGCCCGCGTGCCCGCCCGAAGTAGCGGCGCGCCAGGCAGGCGGGCCGGTCGCCGGTTCGGTTGTCCGGACGAAGTCGGCCAGGACCTCGGCGAAGCGTTCGGGGTCGCGCTGATGCGGCCGGTGACTGCGTCCGGGAAGGATCTCCAGACGGCTGCCGGGCAGTTCGGCATGAGCTGCCTCAGTGTGCGAACGCGGGATCGCCGGGTCGTCCTCGCAGGTGATCAGGAGCGTCGGGAGATGGCTGGTCAGGTGCAGCCGGCCCACGGCGGTCACGCTCTGGCACTGGCGACTGATGTCGACGTGCTGATCCACGATGCGCAGTACACGGCGGCGGAGTTCCCGGCGCGGACCGGCCTGGGCCACTCGACGGTCGACTACGCGATCGGGCTGGCGCAGGCAGCAGGAGCCGGCCGCGTGGTGCTCTTCCACCACGATCCCCGACGTACGGACGACGAACTCGACGAGATCGCCCGGTCGGTTGAATCCGCCCCCGTCCCGGTCACGCTCGCCCGCGAAGGGGACAGCCTCCGATTGCCGCGCAAGATCGCGAGCGCCTGAGCTCCCCACTTCGCGGTTATGCGCACAACCGTCGATGTTTCGCTCGAATTTTCACGGTTATGCGCACAACCGTCGAGAAGTACGGTCTGTCGGCGCGGGGCTCAGGTGGGCGGGAGGACGTCGGTCTGTGCCGGGACCTGGTCCTGGCGTACGCCCGTACCCACCGGGCAGGAGACGCCGGTCGCGTGCACCGGGCAGTAGCCGTTCGGGTTCTTGTACAGGTACTGCTGGTGGTAGTCCTCGGCGTAGTAGAACTTCCCCAACGGAACGATCTCGGTGGTGATCTCGCCGTACCCGGCCGTCCGTAGCGCGGCCTGGAACGCATCACGCGAGGCGGTGGCCACCTCCAGCTGCTCCGGCCTGTCCACGTAGATGGCCGAGCGGTACTGGGTACCAACGTCGTTGCCCTGGCGCATCCCCTGGGTGGGGTCGTGGTCCTCCCAGAACACCTTGAGCAGCTGCTCGTAGGTCACCTTCTCCGGGTCGAACACAACCAGCACGACCTCCGTGTGCCCGGTCCGGGCCGAGCAGACCTCCTCGTACGTGGGATTCGGCGTGAAACCGCCCGCGTACCCGACCGCCGTGGAGTAGACACCAGGGGTCTGCCAGAAGACCCGCTCGGCCCCCCAGAAGCAGCCCAACCCGAAGACTGCGGTCTGCATCCCCTCGGGGAAGGGCGCGGCGATGCGGTTTCCGTTGACGGCATGCAGTTCAGGAACCGGGATCGGCTGCACGCGACCGCGAAGGGCAACCTCGGGAGCGATCAACTGGGTCTTGCCGCGCGAGAACAGCATGTCCACCACCGTAGGAGAGGGAGCCGGTATGACGGACACGCCGGCCACTGTTCAGCGGAACGTCACCGGTGACTCACAGATTCCGGAAGGTTCCCCCAGCACTTTTTCTTGGCGGTTTTGGCCAAAACCGCCAAGGAACGCCCGGCGTGCTGCAGGCGAGGTCACATCCGGCGCGGCGAACCACCCGACAACCGCCGGCCGAATGCATAGATGCCACCCGGAATGACGCCCGAAATGCACGGGTAGGAAAGAGGATGATGACGCCTTGGCCGAGTACCCAGCGCGGCGCGCTAGCGTGACCGCCACAATGAGCCGCCCGTCGGTCGACGTGACACCACTGTCGCAGACACCGACCGCAGTCGCGTTGTTCTGCCATGGCGGCAGGTCCGACAGCACGGCCCCGCCCTCTGACGGTGCGTTGTCGCTGATTCGGATGCGGGCCATCCAGCACGCCGTACGAGACAGTCTCGAGGCCAACGGCATCGAGGCCTGGCTGCTGCGCTACCGCTTCGCCGGCTGGAACGGCGCGCAAGCCGACGCCGCACAAGACGCGCGCTGGGCACTGGACGAGGTCAGCCGGCGGCACGGAGATCTGCCGGTCGTTATGGTCGGTCATTCGATGGGCGGCCGGGCTGCGATGCGGGTCGCCGGCCAGCCGTCCGTACGCGCGGTGTGCGCGCTTGCACCCTGGTTGCCGCCGAGCGACCCGGTGGCGCACCTGCGCGGCAAGACGCTGGTGATCGCGCATGGCCGTGCAGACCGCTGGGTCCCGGCTCGTGGCTCGCTGGAGTTCGCGCTACGCGCCAAGCGAGTCACACCGCAGACCGCCCGTTTCCTGCTGCCTGGTGGGCACGGCATGCTCCGCCGGGCCTCGGCCTGGCACAACCTCGTTCGTGAGGTCGTACTCGCCGGACTCGGGGTCGAACCGTTCAGCCCGACAGTGACGAATGCCTTCCGACAGGACCCACCGGCCGGACTCACCGCGCCGTACTGACCACCTCTCGACCCTCCCCATCCCACCCACGGCGGAGGGGCGAGAGGATTCGCGCCACTGAAGGAGCACGCTCGCGATGACGACCACCCCGGCCGGCTCGGGCACCCGCCCGACCGCCGCCGTCATCGGCAGCGGGGTCGCCGGCCTGACCTCGGCCTACCTACTCCAGCGCCGTTACGACGTCACCTTGTTCGAGGCCGACGACCGGATCGGCGGGCACGCGCACACCCACGACATCCCCACGTCCGACGGCCGGGTCATCCCGGTCGACACCGGGTTCATCGTGCACAACGAGCGGACCTACCCCCATCTGCTCCGGCTGTTCGGCGAACTCGGCGTGGCCACTCAGGGCACCGAGATGAGCATGTCCATCAAGTGCGAGGGTTGCGGACTGGAGTACGCCGGTGCGCGCGGCCTGAACGGGGTGTTCGCCCAGCGCCCGCGCCTCGCGGACCCTCGGTTCGTACGGATGTTGTTGGAGGTCAAGCGCTTCCACCGTCATGCGCACCGGCTGCTGGCTGCTGACCCCGCGACCACCGACTCGATCACGCTCGGTGCGTTCTTGGCCATCGGCGGGTACTCGGACTACTTCGTTCGGCACTTCATGATCCCGGTGGTGTCGTGTGTGTGGTCGTCGGGCACGGAACTGTCCATGCAATACCCGGCCCGCTACCTGTTCACGTTCCTGGACAACCACGGCATGTTGACGGTGAAGAATTCGCCGACGTGGCGCACCGTGGTTGGGGGCTCGCGCGCGTACGTCGACAAGGCCGCCAAGGGCCTGACCGCCGTGCAGACCTCGTCTCCCGTACGGACCCTGCGCCGTACGGTCGACGGCGTCGAGATCTTCGACCAGGACGGCCAGCACCACCGGCGTGATGTCGTCGTCGTGGCCACTCATCCCGACCAGGCGCTGCGGCTGCTCGGCGAGCCGACCGACGAGGAACGCTCCGTCCTCGGCGCCTTCGAATACTCCACGAACGAGACGCTGCTGCACACCGACACTGCGGTGTTGCCCAGAGCCGAGAACGCTCGGGCATCCTGGAACTACCTGATGTCCTGTGGAGCGGCCAGGCGGAGCCCGCACCCCGGTGGCTGGGGTAACGGCTGCGGGCAGGACGTCGACCGAGTGCAAGTCACCTACTGGATGAACAAGCTCCAGCAGCTGGACGAGCCGGTGAACTACCTGGTGACGCTCAACAGCAACTCGCGCATCGCTCAGGACACGGTGCTGGCCCGGATGGTCTACGATCATCCGCTCTACACGCCCACCTCGGTGGCCGCGCAGCGCTTGCTGCCTGCACTGAACACCGGCCGTACGGCGTTTGCCGGCGCCTACCACGGCTGGGGCTTCCACGAGGACGGCTGCGCCGCGGGCGTACGTGCCGCTCAGTCGTTCGGAGTCGGCTGGTGACCCGCGCCTTGCACCAGCCCCGGACGGACTTTCTCCGGATTAAGTCACCTCAGCGGGCCGCCAGAAGCGACATTCTCCGGAGAAAGTCCCTTTCGGCGACCGAACCCGCGGCCACCGCGACCCTTGTGACGCCGGCGCTGTATTACGCCACGGTCGGGCACACCCGGCGATTCCCGATCGAGAACTCCTTCAGCTATCACGTCTACATGTGGCTGGTCGACCTGGACGCGCTGCCGGCGTTTCCCCGGCCCTTCGGCTGGGTGGCCCGCTTCGAGGGCCGCGACCATCTGGGCGATCCCGGTCGCTCCATCAAGGACAATGTCCTTGCCTATCTCGCGCGCAACGACGTCGATCTCAGCGGCGGGCGGGTGGTCATGCTGGCCAATGCCCGGGTGGCCGGGTACGTGTTCAACCCGATATCCGTGCACTGGTGCTACAACGCTGCCGGTGCCCTCGTCGCCATCCTGGCCGAGGTGCACAACACCTACGGCGAGCGCCACGCCTACCTCCTCCGACCCGACGGAACCGGCCGGGCGCAGGCCGACAAGGAGCTGTACGTCTCCCCGTTCTTCGACACCGTGGGCCAGTACGTGATGCGGTTCTCCCCTCCAGCCGAGCAGCTCTCGGTCACCATGGCCCTGCGCAAGGCCGGTCGTACGCCGTTCACTGCGACGCTGCGCGGGCGCCGGCGCAGGGCGACCCCGGGCGCCGTACTGCTCGCGGCACTTCGCTTTCCGTTCATGCCGCTGATCGTCAGCACGCTCATCCGCTACCAAGGAATCAAGTTGTGGGCGCGGCGTCTGCCGGTCGTCTCTCGTCCCGTGCACCCGCCCCAGAAAGGGGTCCAGTAGCCATGACCAGCACCCTGAACCGTCCCGTCGAAGGCGCGCGCGTCGGCCGAGTGATCCCGCGCCCGACCGAGGGACTGTGGCCAGGACTGGCCGACCCACCGACGAACAAGTTCAAGGCCTCGATCGCCGAGAGGCTCTTCCGCCGCGCGGTGCACGGCTTGGACGTACGCGTCCGCTGGCCCGACGGGACCACCATCGGCGCCGGCAACCGGACGGCTCCGGTCATGCTCCTCGTACGACCCGAGGCGTTCTTCGCCCGTTTGGGTTCGGACGCCAAGATCGGGTTCGGCGAGGCGTACATGGTTGGTGATTGGACCACCGGTCCGGGTACCGACCTGGCCGATCTGCTGACCCCGTTCGCCGCGCGGATCTCCACATTGATCCACCCCACCCTGCAGCGCCTGCGCAATGTCGTCGAGCGCACCCAGCCGGTCGAGGAGCAGAACACCGTCGACCAGGCGCAGGAGAACATCGCCCGGCACTACGACCTTTCGAACTCCCTCTTCGAGGCCTTCCTCGACTCGTCGATGATGTACTCCTCGGCTTGGTTCGAGGAGGGCGATGACCTCGAGGCTGCACAGCTGCGCAAGATCGACGGCATCCTGGATCTGGCGCGCGTCGGACCCGGGGACCACGTGCTGGAGATCGGAACCGGTTGGGGCGCACTGGCTATCCGCGCCGCGTCCGAGCGCGGCGCTCGTGTCACGACGTTGACGCTGTCCACCGAGCAGGCCGATCTCGCGCGGAGCCGCGCCGAGGACGCGGGTGTCGCGCACCTGGTCGACGTCCGGTTGCAGGACTACCGCGATGCCCGAGGTACCTACAACTCTGTGGTCTCGGTCGAGATGATCGAAGCGGTCGGTGAGGACTTCTGGCCGACGTACTTCTCCGCCCTGGACCGGCTGCTCAAGCCCGGCGGCCGGGTCGGATTGCAGTCGATCACGATGCCGCACGACCGGATGGTGGCCACCCGCAACGCCTACACCTGGATCCACAAATACGTCTTCCCTGGCGGCATCATCCCGTCGATCCGCGCGATCGAGGGCAACCTGCGCGAACACACGCAACTGTCCATTGTGGAGCGAAGGGACTTCGGCCCGCACTACGCCTATACCCTCAAGCAGTGGCGCGACCGGTTCATCGCCGCATGGCCACAGCTCAAGGACGAGGCCGAGTTCGACGAGACGTTCCGACAGATGTGGGAGTTCTATCTCGCCTATTGCGAGGCCGGGTTCCGCGTGGGCTACCTCGGCGTCAGCCAGTTGGGCCTGGCTCGCAACCCCTTCGCCAGGGCCTGAGCCTTGGTCTCCTCGCCCCCACGGGGGATTGAGCCATGACAGGGTGGGCGACGTGAAGATCGCGGGTACGACGTTCTGGATCACCGGCGCCTCCGGCGGTATCGGCGCCGAACTAGCCGCGGAACTGCATCGGCGCGGTGGACGGGTCGCGATCAGCGCTCGCCGCCGGGAGAGTTTGGAGGCGGTTTCGCAGGGGCGGATGCATGTGGAGCCGGTGGACATCACCGACCGGGCCGCCGTGCACACCGCCGTCGAGTCCGTACGAGCAGCGTTGGGCGGTATCGACGTAGCCGTACTCAACGCCGGTGCCTGGAAGCAGGTGAGTGTCGACCGGTTCGATGCCACGGCGTTTAGGGACACGTTCGACACGAACCTGATGGGCACCGTGCACTGCATCGAGGCACTGCTGCCGACCATGTTGGCCGACAAGTTCGGCGTCATCTCGGGCATGGCCTCGGTGGCCGGCTACCGCGGGCTGCCGGGCAGTGAGGCCTACGGCGCGTCGAAGGCCGCCCTGATCAACCTGCTCGAGTCACTGCGCGGAAGTCTCGGCCCCCGTGGCATCCGGGTGCAGACCATCAGCCCCGGCTTCGTGAAGACCGACCTGACCGCGCGCAACAAGTTCCCGATGCCGTTCATGATCAGCGCCGACAAGGCGGCCCAGATCATCGCCGACGGCTTCGCCGCCGAGAAGACCGAGATTGTCTTCCCGCGGCCCATGATGCTGATGATGAAGACGGCACGGCTGGTCCCCAACGCCTTGTGGCCCAAGCTCTTCGCCCGTACCCCGATGGCCCGCGGCTCCTCGCGCACCGAAAAGAGTTAGGCTGGGACCACAACACAAGCAAACAGGGGAGCGCGAGAGCGCTGAGAGTGCCGGACCCCCGGCAGACCCTTGAACCTGATCTGGGTAATGCCAGCGCAGGGAGTTTGGAGGACTCATGAGCACGTCGTCCACGCCAGCACGCACCGATGGCAGATCAAGCGCCGCCGACACCGTCACCCCCCACGACCGAGACGCCGGTGAGCCGGCACCGACCACCGAGCCGCGACAGAGTTCCTGGCGCACCGTCGACATCGTGATCACCGCCGTCATCGGGGTGGCCTTCGGGGTCGTGTTCTGGGCCTGGAACCTGCTCTGGAGCGCGACCGGGCCGGCCTTCGTCGCGTTCCCGCCGGCCCAGGCGTTCATGTACGGGGTGTGGTTGCTGCCGGCCGTCCTGGCGCCGATGATCGTCCGCAAGCCCGGCGCTGCGGTATTCGCCGAGACCCTGGCCGCGATCGTCTCCACCCTGTTCGGGTCACCGTTCGGAGTGGCGATCATCCTGTACGGCCTGGCCCAGGGCGCAGCCGCGGAGTTCGGGTTCGCGCTCTTCCGCTACCGCAGGTTCGCCTGGTCCAGTGCGCTGCTAGCCGGGTTGTTCGCCGGTGCGATGGCTGCCCTGCTGGATCTGGTGCTGTACTACCCGACCTGGGCCGGGTCCTGGCAGCTGGCCTACGTCGGCCTGGTCGCGGTGTCGGCCATGGTGATCGCCGGAGTCGGTGCCGTCCTGCTGTCTAGGGCGTTGGCGGCAACCGGGGCCTTGTCGCAGTTCGCCTCGGGCCGTACCCGAAGCTGACCCGGAACAGGACTTTCTCCGGAGAAAGTGCGCTCTGGGCGCGCCGTGATGTGACTTTCTCCGGAGAAAGTCGTCGACCGTTCGGGCCGCGGCCACGGTGAGGGCCGGCGCCGGGCCGGTTGCGGTTCACGTCGAGGGATTCGGGTTTCGGTACGCCGGTCGTACGGAATGGGCGGTACGCGGCGCCGAGTTCCGGATCGAGCCCGGCGAGCGGATCCTGCTGACCGGAGCATCGGGCTCCGGCAAGTCCACTCTGCTGGCTGCGATGGCGGGACTGCTCGGCCCGGATGCGGGGGATGCCCGCGGTGCCGTACGAATCGACGGCCGCCCAGCAGTCCAGACACGGGACCGGATCGGGATCCTCTTCCAGGACCCGGATTCCCAACTGGTGATGGCCCAGGCCGGCGACGACGTTGCGTTCGGCCTAGAGAACCGCGGCGTGCCCGCTGCTGACATCTGGCCACGAGTACAGGCAGCCCTGGACACGGTCGGCTTCGGCTATCCCTTGGAGCGGCCGACCCATGCGCTGTCCGGCGGAGAGAAGCAACGGCTAGTCCTGGCCGGCGCGATCGTCGCCGAGCCCGGGCTGTTGTTGCTCGATGAACCGACCGCTCAACTCGATCCGCAAGGCGCTCAGCTCGTACGAGCAACCATCGCTCGCCTCCTGGCCCGCCGCGCACTGACTCTCGTGCTGATCGACCACGACGCGCAACCCTGGCTGCCCCTCATCGACCGGGTCCTGGAACTCCCTTTCGATCCGACTCAGGGGACCCCTACAACGTTAGGTACGTACCAGGGCGCCCCTGAGTCGAAAGATCCGAGTCAGGGCGCCCCTGAGTCGGTTCGGGTCGGGCACCGAAGCGGGGTGCGGGAGCTCTCGCGGGACTGGCGACCGCGCACACCGCTGCTGCCGCCTCGCATCCGCCCATCCGCCCACCCGGCGCTGGCGCCCCATCCGAGTGCAGGATGCCTCCTGCCAATAGGTCCGACTCAGGGCGTCCTTCACTCGGATGGGCAACCCGTGCTACGGGCTGAGGGAGTGGGGTACTCCTACCCAGACGGGCCCACCCGGACCCAAACGAAAGACCAGGCACGGGGCAACCAGCGGATCGGAACCCTGGTCGAGGCGCAGGACCAGGGACGACGGGCGCTGGCGCCCACCGACGTCGAGTTGCTGGCCGGCACAGTCACCGCGATCACCGGTCCGAACGGGTCCGGCAAGTCAACACTGGGCCTGCTGCTCGCTGGGCTCAAGGCGCCTAGCGTTGGCCAGATCACCGCCAGCCGGCAGCTGGCCGGCACGTTGGTTGACCGACCCCCACATCGCTGGCGAGCCCGAGATCTGGTGCAGCGAATCGGTACCGTCTTCCAGAACCCCGAACACCAGTTCCTCACCGGCCGAGTCCGTGACGAGCTCTCCCTCGGGCCGCTGCGGGCCGGCGCCGGGAACCGAGCAGCGCACGACCGCGCAGCGGAACTTCTGCACCGGTTGGGCCTGACCGCGTACGCCGACGCGAATCCGTTCACCCTGTCTGGAGGACAGCAGCGCCGGCTCTCGGTGGCCACGGCCCTGGCCACCCGTCCAGCGGTCCTGATCCTCGACGAACCAACCTTCGGGCAGGATCACGCCACCTGGGCGGAGTTGATCAGGCTGCTGGCCGAGGCGAGGGATGCCGGAACCGCACTGTGCCTGATCAGCCACGACACCCGACTGGTGACCGGATTCGCCGACCACGAAGTCCGACTCACCCTGCCGATCGCGCTGACCGGGCCGCCCATCCCGACGCAGCCTCCCGTCCCTGTTGATCATCGGAATTCCGACGGGTTTTCGGCACCCGAACCACCGAAAACCCCACCAACTTCCGATGATCAACTTGGCGATCGCCCCGCCAGGTGACGACACCCGACACTTACCAGCCCCTCC
This sequence comes from Geodermatophilaceae bacterium, assembly GCA_050999295.1. Classification (GTDB taxonomy): domain Bacteria; phylum Actinomycetota; class Actinomycetes; order Mycobacteriales; family Geodermatophilaceae; genus JACCQS01. Next base: position 11,370 of record JBPCPI010000218.1, read on the forward strand.
CCGGGACCCCTGCGACCACCGGATGGCTGGGGCGGATCAATCCGGTCGCGCAGATCGTGGCGATCCTGACCCTCACCGTCACCGCGCTCGCCACCGTCGACCTGCTCACCCCAGCTGTCCTGCTCGCAGCAGAACTCACCCTGCTGCCGGCCGCAGCGCTGCTCCGGCCGCGGCGCCTGCTGGCCAAGACGTGGCCGCTCCTGCTCAGCGCTGCCGGGGTGGCCTGGGTCAACCTCCTCTTCTCGACCGGATCGGGGTGGGACTGGTCTGGGTCGGGCGCCTTGGCCCTGCGGGTGCTGGCGGTGGCCCTGCCCGGGGTGCTGTTCGTGGCCAGTACCGATGCCGTACGGATCGCCGATGCGCTGACCGTGCACTGGCGGATGTCACCGCGGTTCGCGTACGGGGCGCTGGCTGCCATCCGGCTGGCCCCGCTGATGGTGACCGAGTGGCAGGCGATCCGGCTGGCCAGACGGGCGCGAGGCGTCGATGCCAGCGGCAACCCGATCGCAGCCGTACGGCTGTTCGCCGGAGCGGCCTTCACCCTTCTCGTCGGGACGATCCGGCGCGGGTCGCGGCTGGCCGTCGCGATGGATGCCCGCGGGTTCGACTCGTCGGCGAGCCGGACCGAACGTACGAACGCCCGAGGTTCGGTGCTCGCCCGACCCGACTACCTCTTCGTCGCGGCCGTGGTCGCGCTCTGTGCTGCGACAACGGCACTGAGCGTTGCGACCGGTCTGTGGCATCCGGTATTCGCCGGCTGAAGCCCGGCGCAGGTCGACAGCCGTCCATCGCGAACTGAGCACCTTCCCCGGCGCCCAGCACCAACGCCCTACTGATTCAGCTTCGTGTCGTGGGAGGGCAACGATCCGGTCAGCGGGTCAGGGTCCGGGGGGCGGCGGTGGCACCGTCGTGGTCTCCACGGGAGGCACGGGTACGGCCACGGCGAGAGTGATCACGTCGCCGGCCGCGGCCGGGGACCCGACCCCCGGGGTGACGTCGACGACGGTCCCCTCTTCCTGATCTGATTCGACATTGATCCGCCGGATGTTGGTGAAGCCGAGATCACGCAGCGTCTGCTCGGCCTCGTCGGCGGGCCGATTGAGCACATCCGGGATCGGAATGGTTCCGGTGCTGATCGTCAGGGTGACCGCCGTTCCAGGTGCCACCTCGGTGCCCTCCGGCGGGGTGACACTCAACACCTGACCCGCGGAGACCAGGGATTCCTGTTGTGCCGACGGCAAGACCTGGAAACCGGCGTCCTGCAGGTTCTCCTGCGCCTGCGCCTCGGTCAGTCCGACAACCGGTGGAATTGCAACGACATCCGGTCCGGACCCGATCACGAAATCGACGGCAGTGCCTTCCTCGACGGCCGATTGCGGCGCCGGGGACTGCTCGACCACAAGACCGAGGTCGGCCTCTTCCGAGGCCACCCGGGTGACCACGCCGACGGTGAGTCCGGCCTGCTCGATCGCGATACGCGCCGCGTCCTCCGTGAGCCCGGCCAGCGCCGGGACCTCGATGGTCTGCACGGTGGGCGTGGGATCGTCGTTGGTGGGGGCGTCGTCGTTGTTGGTCAGCAGGAGGAACAGCGCCACTGCGGCCCCGGCCAGTGCGAGCAAGGCAACGGTCAGTACGGCGAATCCGATCCTTCTGCGCCGCTGTCGGTCCTCGTCGTCGTCGGCATCCGCCAGGACCGGCACTGCGGCAGGAGCAACCGCCCGGTAGCGGGGTCCGGTGGCCGGAGCGATCAGCGCCGTACGGTCGCTCTCGGACATGACCGGTGTGGCTTCCACCCGTTCACCGGCCACGGCTCGCAACAGATCGTTGCGCATGTCGGCCGCGCTCTGGTACCGGTTGGCCGGGTTCTTGCTCATCGACTTGAGCACGATCGCGTCCAGCGCGGCGGGTACGGCCGGGTTGATCGTGCTTGGGGGACGGGGGTCCTCCCGAACATGCTGGTAGGCCACCGCCACCGGGGAATCACCGGTAAACGGGGGGGTGCCGGTCACCAGTTCGAACATCAGGCAGCCGGCCGAGTACACGTCCGATCGGGCATCGACACTCTCGCCCCGGGCCTGCTCGGGTGAGAGGTACTGCGCCGTACCGATCACCGCTGCCGTCGAGGTCATCGTGACCGAACTGTCCGACACTGCCCGGGCGATGCCGAAGTCCATCACCTTGACCGCGCCGGTCGGGGTGATCATGACGTTGCCCGGCTTGACGTCGCGGTGCACGATCCCGTTGCGGTGGCTGAAGTCCAGAGCAGCGCAGATGTCGGCGGCGAAGGACATCGCTGCCTTGACGTCCATGACGCCCTCGTCCTTGAGGACGTCGCGCAGCGTACGGCCCTCGACGTACTCCATGACGATGTACGGAACATCTCCGGCGGCCACCGAGTCCTCGCCGGTGTCATACACCGCGACGATCGCTGGATGGTTGAGCGAGGCCGCTGCCTGAGCCTCGCGCCGGAACCGAGCCTGGAAGGTCGGATCGCGGGCGATGTCGCTGCGCAGCACCTTGATGGCGACCTCGCGGCCGAGCCGGATGTCGCGGCCGCGATGCACCTCGGCCATGCCGCCACGGCCGAGGACCTCGCCCACCTCGTAGCGCTGGCCCAGCATTCGGGGTGTCGTCGTCACCCGCCCCACCCTCTCGTGGCGTTCTGCCGGTCAGCCATCGCCGTTCCCGTTGCCGTTGCCGTCGCCGTTGCCGTCGCCCGCAGCCGGCTCATAGTCCTTCTTCGCGAAGTACACCGTGACCGTGGACCCAACCGGTACCTCTGTCTGGGTGGGATCGGTATTTACGACGTCATTCTTGTCGAAGGGTTGATCTTGGATCCCAGCGGCCGCAAGCGCCTCGGCCCTGACCTCAAGGCCCTCGGTGTTGACGACTAAGCCCAGGTCGGTCAAAGCGGCCTCGACCTCCTCGACGGGCTGGCCGCGGTAGGCGTTTGAGTCTATGAACACCATTCCAGGCTCCGCAGCCGTTCTGGCCCCGGCGGTGCCCGTTGCGGAGTTCGCGTCTGTGCCGTCCTGGTTCTGGTTGGTCCAGACCGCCAGCAGACCGACTGCGATCAGCAGAGTGACCAGTACAACCACAGCTACCCACTGCCCGGTCCGTGACTTCGTCGGCTGGCGCGGTGGCGCGGCGTAGCTGACCGGTCGACTCGGCGGCCGCGCTCGTGGCCGCGCAACCGCCGGCATCCGGGCCGTCGGCGCCTTTCGGCCGCCATCGGGCAACGCCGACGGGTGAAGCGCCAGAG
>JBPCPI010000078.1:0-3707 GCA_050999295.1 Geodermatophilaceae bacterium
TGGTGCCCGGTCGGGAACAATCAGGCTCCGTGACCCCTAGCGGCCCGGACGGCCTGACCATTGTCGACAAGCCTCCCGGGCTGACATCCCACGACGTCGTGGGCCGGATGCGCCGCTTGGCCGGGACTCGCAAGGTCGGGCACGCCGGAACCTTGGACCCGATGGCCACCGGTGTCCTGGTCATCGGCCTCGGCCGGGCCACTCGCTTGCTCGGCTACCTCTCGGCCACCGACAAGGCCTATCTGGCCACCATCCGGCTGGGTGTCGCCACAGTGACCGACGACGCCGAGGGCGATGCCATCGAGTCGGCCAGCACCGACCGGGTCACCGAGGATGCGATCCGCGCCGGACTGGGTCTCCTGACCGGTCACATCGACCAGGTGCCGTCCTCGGTCAGCGCGATCAAGGTGGATGGTCGCCGCTCGTATTCGCGCGTACGAACCGGCGAGGAGGTCGTCCTTCCCGCACGGCCGGTCACGGTGTCTGCGCTGGAGCTGATCAGCCTGACCCGGCCGACGCCGGACCTGATCGACCTCAAAGTCAGCGTGGAATGCTCGACCGGCACCTACGTCCGGGCACTGGCCCGCGACCTCGGCGCTGGCCTGGGAGTCGGCGGGCACATCACCGCCCTGCGGCGTACCCGGGTCGGCGACTTCTCCGTGGCCGAAGCGCGAACGCTCGAAGATCTCGCCGACTCGCCCATCACCCATGACCTTGCGGCGGCAGTACGCCGAAGCTTCACCTGCGTCACCGTCGACGACGCGAAGGCACGCGCACTCGGGTACGGCCAGCGGATCGAGGCCCTGGGTCAGCCTGGGGTCTACGGTGTCTTGGACCCCCAAGGTGGCGCGGTTGCCCTGGTCGAAGACCTCGACGGGCAGGCCCGGCCAGTCGTCGGCTTTACCTGAGATGCCGGCTCCATTGAAGATCAGTCACAATCGAAGACGAGCAACGCGGCGAACAGGCGTTAACTTTGAGCTAGGTTCACCCCTTCGCAGTTCACCGACCCCGTCCCGACGATCAAGAAGGCAATCGTGACCGACATCCTGGCCCGCCCGACTCAGCTCAGCGCCGACCTGCCACTACAGGTCGTGCCGTCGGCCAGTCCGGTCGATGCGGTACGGCGGGCCGAGATATTGGCCAATCCAGGATTCGGGCAATACTTCACCGACCACATGCTCTCGATCACCTGGAAGCGCGGCGAGGGCTGGCACGACGCGACACTGGGACCTTTCAAGCCGCTGCAGCTGCATCCGAGCGCCGCCGTGCTGCACTACTCGCAGAGCATCTTCGAAGGCCTCAAGGCGTTCAATCTCGACGACGGCGGCCTGGCCGTGTTCCGCCCGGACGCCAACGCGGCACGTTTCCAGCGCTCGGCCGCCCGGATGGCGATGCCGGCACTTCCCGAGGAGGCCTTCGTGGCCGCTGTCGAGGCGCTAGTCAGCATCGATCGCGCCTGGGTGCCCTCAGGCGGGGACCAGAGCCTGTACTTGCGCCCGTTCATGTTCGCCACCGAGGCCTTTCTAGGGGTACGGCCGGCGCATGAGTACCTGTGCCTGTTCATCGCGTCGCCCTCGGCCGCGTACTTCCCGCGGGGAGTCAAGCCGGTGACTGTGTGGTTGTCCGAGGATTACATCCGTGCGGCACCCGGTGGCTGCGGCGCCGCCAAGACCGGCGGCAACTACGCCACCAGTCTGCTAGCTCAGGAGCAGGCTGCGGCGGAGGGTTGTGATCAAGTGGTCTGGCTGGATGCCGTCGAGCGCAGCGCCGTCGAGGAGATGGGCGGGATGAACCTGTTCTTCGTCTTCGATCGCGGTGCCGGATCAGAGATCGAACTCGTCACCCCGGAACTCACTGGCACCCTGTTGGCCGGCATCACCCGAGACGCGCTGATCACCCTGGCCGGTGCGCATGGGTATGCCGTGTCCGAGCGCAGAATCACCGTTGACGAGTGGCGAGAGCGTGCCGCCGACGGATCCCTGCGGGAAGCCTTCGCCTGCGGTACTGCCGCCGTCATCACCCCCATCGGCAAGGCCCGCAGCACCGGCGGGGACTTCACGATCGGCGACGGGGAGCCCGGTCCGATCACGATGGCACTGCGCGAGGAGCTGCTCGCCATCCAGCACGGCACGGTGGCCGACCGGTACGGCTGGATCCACCGGATCGGGTAGCCGACGACGATGCGGAGCTGGCGAGGTGCCGAGCGGACGCCGAGCGGCTGGGGCCGCTCGGTGGTCACCATCGGCATGTACGACGGGGTCCATCGTGGCCATCAGCACTTGCTCGAGGCCACCGTACGGCGGGCGCATGCTGCCGGAATCTCCTCGGTGGCAGTCACTTTCGACCCGCATCCGAGCGAAGTCGTTCGGCCCGGTTCGCATCCGCCGATCCTGACCTCGGTCAACCACAAGGCCGAACTGCTGGCCCGCCTCGGCCTGGACGGGCTCTGCGTTATGCCGTTCACCGCCGAGTTCAGCCGGTTGCGTCCCGACGAGTTCGTGCATTCAGCCCTGGTGGCGCACCTGCACGCCGCCGCCGTCGTCGTCGGGGAGAACTTCCGGTTCGGCTACCGGGCACAGGGCACATTCGACACGCTGCGGGAGTTGGGGGAGCGGTTCGGCTTCCAGACCGAGAGTGTCGGAATCCAGCGAGCCGGTGACGTACCGCTGTCCTCCACCTACATCCGCGCCTGCGTTGCGGCCGGTGACATGTCCGCCGCGACAGCAGCGCTCGGCCGCTACCACCGCGTCGAAGGAATCGTCGTCCGTGGGGAACGCCGGGGGAGGGAACTGGGCTTTCCCACCGCCAATATCGAGTCCCTGGTGCACAGTGCAATCCCGGCCGACGGGGTCTATGCCGGGCGGTTGATCCGGGACGGCAAACCGCTGCCGGCGGCGATCTCGGTAGGCACCAACCCGACGTTCTCCGGTGTGCTGCGAAGGGTGGAGGCGTTCGTCCTCGACTTCGCAGACGATCTTTACGGGGAGCATGTCGCAGTCGAGTTCGTTTCCCGGCTGCGCGGAATGGAGCGATTCGACAAGGTCGAGGACTTGATAGCGGCGATGGAGGGTGACGTAGCACGCACCCGGGCCGTCCTGAGTACCTAACTGATACTCTCGATCCGTTCCGCCGATTTCCGGCGTTGCGCAGCGTGTTCACTTCAGCCTCTCGTGAATCAGACCGAGGGCGACGCGCGACCTGTGAAGGAGAACCAAATATGGGTCTGTCCACAACAGTCAAGAAAGACATCAGTACCGAGTACGGGACGGTCGAGAACGACACCGGCTCGCCAGAAGTGCAGGTCGCGATGCTCACCCAGCGCATTCGGGACCTGACCGAACACCTCAAGTTTCACAAGCATGACCACCACAGCCGCCGAGGCCTGCTCCTGCTTGTCGGGCGCCGCCGCCGGCTGCTCAATTACTTGGCGAAGATCGACATCGACCGTTACCGGTCGCTCATCGAGCGTCTGGGCCTGCGCCGTTAGATGTACTAGCCGCTAGCACCACCCCCGTACGGCACCCGCCGTACGGTCTTCCATGCCGTTGACGGCGTGGCGGACGAGGGGACCGGATCGAAACCGGTCCTCGGTAGTGGCTCCCGGGAGGGTGTATTTCCCCACCCGAGCGCTTCGATCGAAGACCGGATCGCGTTCGAGTGTCCCGCGCTCGCCTCTCGCCCTACCTCGGTGTGATGTACGAGAGGAC
>JBPCPI010000089.1:0-70465 GCA_050999295.1 Geodermatophilaceae bacterium
CCGTCCTGCCTGCCTGGTCGTGACTGAGGCCTCAGCGCCTACCACCGGTGAGCGACGTCGATGATCAGTCGCGATCCGTTGCCCGGGCCATCCAGGATGAAGACTCGGAACGGCAAGCGGGCTCGCACCCCGAGACCGATGGTGGTCTGACCCTCGAAGCTCCCGGCCCATGCGACATGCCGGAACGTCCGGTACGCGGACACGTCAGCGAGCTCACCGTTGGGCAGGAAGAACGAGTCCGTTGGTGCTGCCCCGGACCTCGCGGTGACTTCGAGCTTGGCGCCACCGCGCAATGGGACCAGCTCGCCGGAACCGTCGCGTACAACCTGGTCGACGTATCGGACCGAGTAGCCCCACACGTCCCCGGCCATGTCCAGGACGAGCCGGTCGTAGCAGGCGTGTCGTCCGACCCGGATGTCGGTCAGCAGAGCATTCGACCCGGGGCTTGCCTCCTCGGGGAGTGAACCCCAGGTGATCCCGCAGTACGGCGCGGCCTGTGCCGTAGCCGGGACGACAAGTGACATCGCAGCGACTGTCGTCGCTACCGCAATCCACTTGAGCAAGGTCTTCATGGCGTAACCCCTTCCGGGCCGACGGAACGTGGTGCGCGACAACGGGGGTGCTGTCGTGCGATGAATACGCTCGCCCGGGCACGCAGGTTGCATCGTGACCGAACTGTGATGTTGTAGCTTCGCTGAGGACCGGCCCGGCATGCCACCTGCCAACCTGCGAGATCAGGTGGGCGTCGGCGACCACCCTGCTCTCGGTAGCGTGACCGGGTGCCCTTCGTGACCCACGCTGACGACACAGTGTTGCCACGATGAGCGCCGAACCGATCGACGCGACCGAGTCCACCGACCCGCAGTGGTACAAACGGGCGGTCTTCTACGAACTGCTCGTACGCGGATTCGCCGACAGCAACGCCGACGGCACCGGTGATCTGCGCGGGATGATCAGCAAACTCGACTACCTGGCCTGGCTGGGCGTGGACTGCCTGTGGCTGCCACCCTTCTTCGTCTCGCCGTTGCGTGACGGCGGGTACGACGTCGCGGATTACAACTCAGTTCTCCCGGAGTACGGCAGCATCGATGACTTCGCCGAGCTCGTCGAAGGGGCGCATGCCCGGGGCATGCGGGTCATCATCGACGTGGTCATGAACCACACCTCCGAACAGCACCCGTGGTTCCAGGCGTCCCGATACGATCCGGACGGCGATTACGGTGATTTTTACGTATGGGCCGACGATGATTCGGGCTACCCCGACGCCCGGATCATCTTCGTCGACACCGAGAGCTCCAACTGGACCTACGACCCGGTCCGCCACCAGTACTTCTGGCACCGGTTCTTCAGCCACCAGCCGGACCTGAACTTCGAGAATTCCAAGGTCCGTCAGACGATGATCGACGCCCTTCGGTTCTGGCTGGACCTCGGCATCGACGGGTTCCGGCTCGACGCTGTGCCCTACCTGTTCGAGGAGGAGGGCACCATCTGCGAGAACCTCCCACGTACCCACGAGTTCCTCCGTGAGATCCGCTCGCTCGTGGACAAGAACTACCAGGATCGAGTGCTGCTATGCGAGGCGAACCAGTGGCCGGCCGACGTCGTGGCGTACTTCGGTGATCCCGAGGTCGGCGACGAGTGTCAGATGGCCTTCCACTTCCCGGTGATGCCAAGGCTTTTCATGGCCGTACGCCGGGAGTCGCGGTTCCCGATCTCGGAGATCATGGCCCAGACCCCCTCGATCCCGGACAACTGTCAGTGGGGAATCTTCCTGCGCAATCACGACGAGTTGACCCTGGAGATGGTCACCGACGACGAACGCGACTACATGTGGGCCGAGTACGCCAAGGACTCCCGGATGAAGGCCAACATCGGGATCCGCCGCCGGCTGGCGCCGCTGCTCGACAATGACACCAACACCCTGGAGTTGTTCACCGCGCTGCTGCTGTCCCTCCCCGGATCGCCGGTCCTCTATTACGGGGACGAGATCGGCATGGGTGACAACATCTGGCTCGGAGACCGGGACGGGGTCCGTACCCCCATGCAGTGGACGCCGGACCGAAATGCCGGTTTCTCCACCGCTGACCCGCAGCGGCTCTGCCTGCCGATCAACGCCGACCCCGTGTACGGCTACCAGGTCACCAACGTCGAGTCCCAGATGCGCACCACGAACTCCTTACTGCACTGGACGCGGCGGATGATCGCCGTGCGCAAGCAACACCCCACCTTCGGGCTGGGCAGCTACTCCGAGGTTGGCTGCCGCAACCCCACCGTGATCGCCTATGTGCGTGAGTTCGGCGACGACCGGGTCCTGTGCGTCAACAACCTGTCGCGCTTTCCGCAGCCGGCCGAGCTGGACCTGCGTCGCTTCACGGGTTTCTCGCCCACCGAGCTGGTCGGGCGGGTCCGCTTTCCCGACATCGGCGTGCTGCCCTATTTCCTCACTCTGGCCGGACACGGCTTCTACTGGTTCGAGCTAGGACCGCCGGCCGTCAACGACGAGATGCCCAGCTCGATGACGGAGGTGGACGGATGACCGGCGCGAAGGCAACCGATCTGAGCTCGATCCTGGCCGACTGGCTTCCTGAGCAGCGCTGGTACCCGGGAAAGGGACGTACGATCGAGCGGCTCCGCGACAGCGGCGTCGAACTCGCCGCCGGTGAGCCGGTCCTGGAACTGCACCACGTCCGGGTCCGGTACTCCGACGGCGAACGGGCGGGCTACGTGGTACCGGTCACGATCCGCCGCGAACCCGTCGAAGGACTGGCGGGGGCGCTGATCGGAAGGGTCTCCGCCGCGGCGGGCCAGGACCCGGCTGCCTCCCCGGTGTGGGCATATGACGCGTTGCGGGACAGGGATCAGACCGCCACCTGGCTGACGCTGCTCGCCGAGGGGGCACAGGTCGGGCCAGTCGCGTTCCGCCCCGAGCCTGGAGCGCCGATCCCGGCGGGCATCCCGGGAGACATCGTCACGACCGAGCAGTCCAATACATCCCTGGTCTACGGCGACAAGGCGATCCTCAAGGTCTTCCGCCGACTCGAGCCGGGGACCAATCCCGACGTCGAGATCCACCACGCCTTGGCGACCACGGGTAACCCACACATCGCACCGCTGCTGGGCTCGGTCGAGGTGCGACTGCCAGCCGACGGTGCAGGGCGGGACAACGAGCGGGCGGAGGAGCCCACGACCGCGACGGCGGCGATGATCCAGACCTTTCTGCCCGGCGCCACCGACGGTTGGTCCCTGGCCACCACCAGTGTGCGTGATCTGTACGCCGAGGCAGACCTGCACGCCGAGGAGGTCGGCGGCGACTTCGGGTCGGAATCTTACCGGCTCGGTGCAGCCACGGCCTCGGTGCACGCCGACCTGGCGCGCGTCCTGCCCACCGCAGCTGGCGGGCCGGAGTGGCTGTCGGGATTGATCGAGGAACTGCACAATCGCCTCGACAAGGCGACCGAGATGGTGAGCCAGCTCGAGCCGCACGGAGACGCCATCCGGACCATCTATGCGCAGCTGGACTCGATCCAAGTACCGGTGCTCCTGCAGCGAGTGCACGGCGACCTGCATCTGGGTCAGGTACTGCGTACGGTGAGCGGCTGGACGATCCTGGACTTCGAGGGGGAACCGGCCCGGACCATCGCGGTTCGCCGTGAGTTGAACACCCCGTTGCGGGACGTGGCCGGGATGCTGCGCTCGTTCGACTACGCGGCACAGCACCTGCTGGTCGGCGAAGCGGCCGATCTCCAGCTCTCCTACCGAGCCACCGAATGGGCAGCACGCAACCGGGACGCCTTCTGCGCAGGGTACGCCGGGGCCGGGGGTGTCGATCCAGCAGATTTCGGCGCGCTCCTGGCCGCACTCGAGGCCGACAAGGCGATTTACGAAACGGTGTACGAGGCTCGCAACCGGCCGCACTGGCTCGGCATCCCGCTGCAATCCTTCGACCGTTTGGTGGGAAAGCCGTGACCGCATTTGACCCACCCAGCCCAGCCCCGCCACCCAGCCCAGCCCAGCCGTCCGAGCCCACCCCGCCGCCCAGGCCAACCCAGCCGCCCACCCCCGCCCAGCCCTACGAGCCGACTCATCCGGCCGAACGGTTCGAAGCCTTGGTGTCCGGCCGCGAACGCGATCCGCATGCCCTGCTCGGCTCGCACGGGGAGAACGGGACGACGGTCGTGCGCACGTTCCGACCGGATGCCTCGGCGGTCTCGGTCCTGGCCGGCGGCCAGCGGACCCCCATGCAGCTCGTCCACATCCGCGGGGTGTTCGAGGCAAGGCTGTCATCACCCCCGATGGACTACCGCTTGGAGGTCATCTACCTCGACGGCGAGGATGACTCCACCTACGTGGTCGATGACCCCTATCGGTGGCTGCCCACGCTCGGCGACGTGGACGAGCACCTCATCGCCGAAGGACGGCATGAAGCGCTGTGGACCGTTCTCGGCGCGCACGTACGCAGTTACGACACGCCGGGCGGCTCGGTCTCGGGGGTCTCCTTCGCCGTGTGGGCGCCTGCGGCCCTCGGGATCAGGGTGACCGGAGACTTCGACTTCTGGCAGGCCAACGCGTACTCCATGCGACTGCTCGGCGCGACCGGCGTGTGGGAGCTTTTCGTCCCCGGCGTCGAGGCCGGTGCCCGCTACAAGTTCAACATCCTGGGCTCCGACGGGGCCTGGCGCGTCAAGGCCGACCCGATGGCCTTTGCGACCGAGATCCCCCCCGCCACCGCATCGGTCGTAGTCGATTCCAGCTATGACTGGCGGGACCACGCGTGGATGGCCGCCCGCGCGAAGACGACGTGGCACGACGCGGCGATGAGCATCTACGAGGTGCACCTCGGGTCCTGGCGCCCAGGCCTGGACTATCGCCAGCTGGCCGACGAGCTGGTCGACTATCTGGTCGAGACCGGCTTCACCCACGCCGAACTGCTGCCGGTCTCCGAGCATCCCTACGGCGGCTCCTGGGGGTACCAGGTCACCTCGTATTACGCGCCCAGCGCGCGATTCGGCGCCCCGGACGACTTCCGCTATCTCGTCGACAAGCTCCACCGGGCCGGGGTCGGGATCATTGTCGACTGGGTGCCAGCCCACTTCCCCAAGGACGAGTGGGCGCTGGGACGCTTCGACGGCACCCCGCTCTACGAGCACGCCGACCCGCGCCGGGGTGAGCAGCCCGACTGGGGTACCTACGTTTTCGACTTCGGCCGCCGCGAGGTACGAAACTTCCTGGTGGCCAACGCCCTCTATTGGCTTCAGGAGTACCACATCGATGGCCTGCGAGTGGACGCGGTGGCCTCGATGCTGTACCTCGACTATTCCCGCAAGGAGGGCGAGTGGCTACCGAATGTCTACGGCGGCCGCGAGAACCTCGACGCCGTCGCCTTCTTGCAGGAGATGAACGCCACCGTCTACAGACATGTGCCGGGTGCCATCACGATCGCTGAAGAGTCCACAGCCTGGCCGGGTGTGACCAGACCCACCTATCTGGGTGGCTTGGGGTTCGGCTTCAAATGGAACATGGGCTGGATGCACGACACGCTCAATTACCTTGCCCGTCAACCGATTCACCGTTCCTATCATCACGACCAGATGACCTTCGCCATGATGTACGCCTTCTCCGAGAACTACATCCTGCCGATCAGCCATGATGAGGTGGTGCACGGCAAGGGGTCGCTGCTGGGCAAGGTCCCGGGCGACCGGTGGCAACAGTTGGCCACGCTCAGGCTGCTGCTCGCCTACATGTGGGCACATCCGGGCAAGCAGCTGTTGTTCATGGGCAGCGAGTTCGGCCAGCCACGTGAGTGGGCGGAGGGCTCCTCGCTGGACTGGGGTCTGCTCGAGGACCCCGGCCATGCCGGCCTGAAATTGCTGGTGGGCGACCTGAACCGGGCATACCGCAGTCGATCGGCCATCTGGTCGAAGGACACCGAACCCAGCGGGTTCCATTGGATCGATGCCAACGACGCAGCCAACAACGTCTTCTCCTTCCTGCGCTACGGCTCCGACGGGTCCGTGGTGGCCTGCGTCGCGAACTTTGCCTCGGTCCCGCACCACGGCTACCAACTCGGCCTACCCACTTCCGGCTCGTGGACCGAACTCGTGAACACCGACGCGGCCTCCTACGGGGGCTCGGGGGTGGGGAATCTGGGCCAGGTCGAGGCGGACACAAGCCCGTGGCACGGTCAGCCCTGCTCGACCACGGTGTCACTTCCGCCACTGGGTGCGCTGTGGCTGGAACCGAAGCAACCTGGTCAGCTCTCAGCCGAGGCGGAGCCTGGCCTACACGAATCTGACACGGCGTAGGCGATCATCTGGCTCAAGCGCGATCAAGCACCCGGTTCTTGCTCGTGGCCGTCTAGCCTGAAGGGCCCCAACCGATGCCGCTCGAACCTCGGAGGAGGCCAAGCGTGACCGCCACGTCACATCTGCGGGCGACGCCGGTCCCGCGCCGGCTGATCCTGGTCGCAGCAGTGCTGTCCCTGCTCAGCGCATGCACGAGTGTGGTCACCGGAGCCCCGAATCCGGCCAACGGGATCCGTCAGGATGTGGCCGACTCCGAGCTCGAGATCTTCGGGGCCGGCGACGGGGAGGTCGATCGACTGGTGCGCAACGCCTTGGCCGATCTCAACACCTTCTGGGAGGAGCAGTTCCCGGACGTCTTCGGCAACGAGTTCCCGGCACTGGAGGGGGGCTACTACTCCGTCGACCCGGACAATTTCAATCCCGACGACTATCCGGACGACATCGACAGCGACGTCTGCCTCGAGGACCTGGTCGACAGCGTCACCGGCAACGCGTACTACTGCCTGGCCGGGAACGACGGCGACCTCATCGCCTACGACCGGACCCTGCTCGAGCAGCTCATGAACGACTACGGGCCATTTCTTCCGGCGATGGTGATCGCGCACGAGTTCGGGCACGCCATCCAGGGCCGCGAGGGGGTCGACTCCAACAAGACGATCGTGGCCGAAACCCAGGCCGACTGCTTCGCCGGGGCCTGGACCGGTTGGGTGGCCACCGATGCCGCCGAGCACTTCAACATCCGCGCACCGGAGCTGGACGACCTGGTCCGCGGACTGGTGGAGTTCCGCGACCCGGTGGGCGAGGATCCCGACGGCGACAGCTCACACGGCTCCTACTTCGACCGCACCTCGGCCTTCCAGGAGGGTTTCGACGACGGACCCAATGCCTGCCGCGACAACTTCGACGACGACCGGATCTTCACCCAGATCGAATTCGGCGAGAACGACACGACAGGTGACGCGCCCTATGACGAGACCCTCGAGATTGCCGACAGTTCGCTGGGCGCCTTCTGGACCGATGTCCTGGACTCCGCGGGGGTGGACTTCAGCATTCCGGACCTGGCCGGCTTCGACGGTGATGCCCCCGACTGCGACGGTCAGCAGCAAGAACGCGACATCAACTACTGTCCCCCGGACAACACCGTCAGCTATGACGAGTCCGAGCTCACCGAAGCACTGCACGACGACATCGGGGACTACGCGGTCATCATGGCCATCGCCATCCCGTACAACATGGCGGTACTACAGGCCCTCGACCGGCCGATCGACGACGGCCCAGCCGTGTCATCCTCGGTCTGCCTGGCCGGTTGGTACTCCTCGACCTTCGCCGACGGCGACATCCCCTTCGAAGGGGACAACGCGTCCAGCATCTCGCCCGGGGACATCGACGAAGCGGTGATCTTCCTGGTCGAACAGGCCACTCGACGCGAGGTGCTGCCCGAGGCCGAGCTGTCCGGCTTTCAGCTCGTGGACTTCTTCCGGCGCGGGTTCGTCGTGGGTCCCGACGCCTGCGGTGTCGAGGGCCTGGACGGGTGAGGACGATGTCGTCGAGAACACGCCGCAGTATCGTGCTCCTGGCAACGGTGGCTGTGACCGGCAGCGGCTGCGCCAGCACGGTCGTCGGCGCGCCGTCACCCGCCAACGGGCTCCGCGAGGACGTGCCTGACTCGGACTTCGAGATCGTCGGCGCGACCGACGGTGAGATCGACACGACGGCTCGCAATGCCTTGGCAGACATCAACGACTTCTGGTCCCAGACCCTTCCCGAGCTGTTCGACACCGAGTTCGAGCCCTTGACCGGCGGCTACTTCTCGATCGACCCCGACAACTATGACCCCGACGACTACCCCGACGACATCGGCTGCCTGGACGGGGATCCCGAGAACGTCGCGGGCAACGCGTTCTACTGCTTCCCCCAGCCCGGCGGCGCCGGGGACAACATCGTCTACGACCGGACCCTGCTGGAAACGCTTGCCCAAGATTATGGTCGGTTCCTGCCAGCCCTGGTCATGGCTCACGAGTTCGCCCACGCGCTCCAGGCCCGTGAGCCACCTCCCTCGGAACTGTCCATCGTCTACGAGACCCAGGCCGACTGCTACGCCGGCGCCTGGACCGGGTGGGTCGCCGAGGACAATGCGAAGCACTTCAACATCCGCGCACCCGAACTCGACGACGTCATCCGCGGGTTCCTGCTGCTCCGCGACGAGCCCGGATCGGCGGCCGAGGACGAGAGCGCGCATGGGTCGTACTTTGATCGCGTGTCGGCCTTCCAGGAGGGCTTCGACAGCGGGGCGCAGGCCTGCCGGGACAATTACGACGACGATCGGCTGTTCACCCTTGCCGAGTTCACCCCGGACGACGGGACCGCCGGAAATGTCTCCTACAGCGAGGCGGTCGAGATCAGTGACCGCACGCTCGAGATCTTCTGGGAATCGGCCTTCGACGAGGTCGGTCAGCAGTCCTTCATCACCCCGGAGTTGGTCGCCTTCGACGGCGATGCCCCGGATTGCGGTGGCGACGCGGTAGCGCGGGACATCAGCTTCTGTCCGGACGACAACACCGTCGCCTTCGACGAGTCCGATCTCACCGAGGTTATTGCCGAGGAGATCGGCGACTTCGCCGTGACGATGGCGATCTCCCTGCCCTACGCCCTTGCCGCCCGGCACGCCGTCGAGCGTTCGGTACGTGGTCCCGAAGCGATCTCGGCCGCCGTCTGCGCGACCGGCTGGTTCGCGGCTCAGTTCTATCTCGGCAGGCTCGACGACCCGGCGGATGCCAGTATCAGTCCCGGGGACATCGACGAGGCGGTGATCTTCCTGATCGAGTACGGCTCGAGGCGAGAGATCCTGCCCGAGGTTGGGCTGTCGGGCTTCCAACTCGTCGACGTCTTCCGGCAGGGCTTCATCAACGGCGGGGCCGACTGCGGCATCTTCGACTGACCAGCGACGGCGTCCCGGCGACTAGAACAGCGCCGCAGTGAGCTTCTTTCGCGCGTCCACCACTCGGGGGTCCTCGTCACCGACCAGCGCGAAGAGCTCGAGCAGGCCCTCTCTGGCACCGTCCCGGTTCTCGCCCGAAGTGGCCCGAATGACAGCGAGCAGACGATCGAAGGCCCGCTCTACCTGACCTTGGGCCAGTTCGACGTCCGCAGCGCAACGTGCGGCGGCGGCATCCTTCGGGTCGGCATCAGCGCGGGCCACTGCGTCCGGACCGGCTGCCTCGGCTCGGCGCAGGAGCCGGACCTGGGACAGCGCGACGCCGGCGATCGGGTGGCCGGGTTCGGCGGCGAGGATCTCGGCGTAGGCGGCCTCGGCGGCGTCTAGGTCGCCACGACCGACGGCGTCCTCGGCGGCGTCCAGCCGCGCATCCTCGAGGACTTGCGGGCTGCCCTCGGCACCGTCCTGGACGTCGGCCGTTCCGGCAGGTAGCTGTCCACCGGCTGCTGCCACGACAGCTGCCAGGAACTTGCGGACCTCGGCTTCGGGTAGTGCTCCGTTGAACTCTGCGGCCAGTGCGCCCTGCAGCACTGCCTTGACCGACGGGATGCTCTGGACCTGCAGTCCTTCGGCCAGCCGCGGATTGGAGTCGATATCGACCTTGGCGAGAATCCAGGCGCCCTTGCCCTCGGCGGCGAGCCTTTCCAGGACCGGAGACAGTTGCTTGCAGGGCTGACACCAGTCAGCCCACAGGTCCAGGATGACCGGCACCTGGAAGGACTGGTCGATGACCTCGGCCTGGAAGGTCGACTCGGTGACGTCTATGACGTAACTGCCGCCCTTGGGAGCGGCAGCGGCCCGCTCGGCTGCCTCGGCGCGAGCCCGGAGGGCAGCCAGATCGACGGCTCCGGCTAAAGAGCCAGCGACCTGGGCCTGCTGGGCGGCGGCGGCGGTACGGGGGGCAGCGGTTCCACGATTGGGTTGCATGGCTCCATTTTTGCATTGGCCTGCGGGGCCGGTGCGGCGGGCGGAGCTGGCGGATCTACCAGATATTGACGCAGAGGCGCCCGTCCACATCTTCCCAGCTCAGGCGGTAACCGCAGGTGTACCCGTAGTCCTCGAAGGGGTCACGTGGAGGGCTCGCGAAGTACAGATCGTCGCAAGACCGCATGCTCCCGGCGTAGCACTCTTGCGCGAGAGAATCCAGGAACGGGTCGCCGTAGCTGGCCGGCGGCGGGCCTCCGGCCGGGGGTGGACCCCCTGGGGCGGGAGGCGCGGGCGGCGCTGGGGGCGGGTTCGTGGTCCGCGGTGTGGTCGTTTGCGGCGCGAGGGTCGGCGCGGCTGCCGTCTGCGGCGGGGTCGGCGGCGCCGCAGGGGTCCCCATGGAGGTGGGCGCCGGCGACGTGGTGGCCTTTGAGCTGCCAAGCGCATCCGCGGTGGCCGAAACGGGGTTGGCCTGTTGGCCGGGGGGGTCGGGCTCGCTCAGCAGCGCTACCCCGATGAGGGCGGCTGCAGCGAGCAGCGCCACCATCGCGGCGACGAGCAGCGCAGCGCTGAGGCGGCGGCGGGATCGCGGCCGCACCGGAGCGGCATGGGACGAGCGGGTCAGGGCCACCGGAGCGTGAAGTTGGGCACTGGGTTGGAAGGAAGGCGGTTTGGCTGGCGGCGCTGGCAGCTGCCAGGACGCCAGCACGTCGGTCGGGTGGCCGGCCGCGTCCATTGCCAGCGAACGAGGCGCGGGCGCCGTCCGGAGTTCGGCGCGGGCAGCCGCGGCCAGGTCACCAGCCCGGCGATAGCGGTCCTCGGGGTTCTTGGCCATCCCTCGGACCACCACCGCATCCAGCCCCGCCGGCAGATCGGCGTTCAGCATTGATGGCCGAGGTGCAGGTGTGTGCAGGTGGTTGTTCATCAGGACCGGGCCCGCACCGAGAAACGGTCGCCTGCCGGCGAGGCATTCGTAGAGCAGGCAGGCCAGGGAGTACACATCGGTCCGGCGGTCGAACGGTGTGTCTAGGAACCGTTCCGGAGCCATGTAGTCGAAGCTGCCCATGGCCGCACCGGTCAGGGTGAGGGTGGGTCCGTCGTCCTCGGCGGCGCGGGCGATCCCGAAGTCGACGAGATAGACGAACACGTCGTCACTGTCGCTGTTGGGATGGGTGACCAGGACGTTGGAGGGCTTCACGTCGCGGTGGATGAGCCCGTCGTCGTGCGCGGCATCCAGAGCTTGCGCGACCTGACTGATGATGTCCACGGCGCGCTTCGCGGACAGCGCGGCAGGTGTCCTGAGCAACGCGCCCAGATCGCTTCCGTCGACCAGGCGCATGTCCAGGAACAGCCGACCATCGATCTCCCCGAACCGGTGGATCGGGATGACGTGGGCCTCGCGCAGTCGTGCGGCCAGCTCCGACTCCCGCCGGAACCGGGCCCGGTAATTCTCATCTGCGGCCAGATGGGGGGAGAGCACCTTGAGCGCCACTGCGCGCTTGTGGCTCTCGTCGTAGGCCCGGTAGACCTCCCCCATCCCACCCCGGCCGAGTAGTGCCTCGATCCGGTACGGGCCGAAGCGAACCTCGTCTGTCACCTCAGACCAGCGCGCCTTTGCACCGGCCTACGTTTTCATACCGCCACCGGGACTGCGGCACGGGATCTAGAACCGGGCGGGCTCGGTGTACCCGCCCCACTCGGCGCGCAACGCATCGCAGATCTCACCGAGGGTGGCCTCGGCGCGTGCTGCGTCCAACATCGCGGGCACAAGATTGGCCTCGGTACGGCTGACCTCGATCATGTGGGCCAGCCCCGCCCGGACGGCGCCCTCGTCGCGGGCTCCCCGCCGGGCAGCGAGGACCCGGCATTGCTCGAGCTCGACATCGTGACTGACCCGCAGGATGTCTAGTTCGTCGTGTTCGCTGACCGAGGCGTTGTTCACGTTCACCCCGACGACCTCTCGGTCGCCCTTCTCCAGTTTGAGCTGGTAGTCGAAGGCCGCCTCGGCGATCTCCCCCAGGAACCAGCCCTCCTCGATCCCGCGCAACAGCCCGCTGGTCATGGTTGCCTCGCTTCCCATGCCCTTGATCCGGGCGAAGATCTCCTCCGCCTGGCGCTCGAGTTCGTCGGTGAGTGCCTCGACGTACCAGGACCCACCCAGTGGATCCGCGACATTGCCGACACCGGTCTCGGCGGCCAGCACCTGCTGGGTGCGCAAAGCGATCTGGGCGGCCTTCTCACTCGGCAGCGCCAGGACCTCGTCCAGAGCGTTCGTGTGCAACGAGTTGGTGCCGCCCAGGATCGCGGCCAGCGCCTCGACGGCCGTACGGACGATGTTGTTGTCCGGTTGCTGCGCGGTCAGTGACACCCCGGCGGTCTGGGTGTGGAAGCGCAGCCACTGCGCACGCTCGGTCTTGGCGCCGTAGACGTCACGCATCCACCGGGCCCAGATCCGGCGCGCGGCACGGAACTTGGCGATCTCCTCGAAGAAGTCGATATGTGCATCGAAGAAGAACGACAGGCCCGGTGCGAACTCCTCGATGTCCATCCCTCGGGACAAGCCCAGCTCGACGTAGCCGAATCCGTCGGCCAAGGTGAAGGCAAGCTCCTGCGCCGCGGTGGAGCCGGCCTCGCGGATGTGATAGCCGGAGACCGAGATCGGCTTGTAAGCCGGGATCTCGGCGTTGCAGTACTCCATGAGGTCGCCGATCAGGCGCAGGTGTGGCTCGGGTGGGAACAGCCACTCCTTCTGGGCGATGTACTCCTTGAAGATGTCGGTCTGCAGCGTTCCGTCCAGGGCCGAGATATCGATGCCCTGCCGTTCGGCGGCAACCAGGTACATGCAGAAGATCGGGACCGCCGGCCCACTGATCGTCATGGATGTGGTGGTCTGCGCGAGCGGGATGTCGGCGAAGAGGATCTCCATGTCGGCCGCCGAGTCGATCGCCACGCCGCAGTGTCCGACCTCGCCCAACGACTTCGAGTCGTCGGAGTCGTAGCCCATCAGAGTCGGCATGTCGAAGGCGACCGAGAGCCCACCACCACCCTCGGCCAGGATCATCTTGTACCGCTCGTTGGTCTGCTCGGCATTGCCGAAGCCGGCGAACTGGCGGATCGTCCAGGAACGCCCCCGATAACCGGTCGGATACAGCCCGCGGGTGAACGGGAACTCCCCCGGCCACCCGATCCGGTCGAACCCCTCCGGTTCTTGACCGGCCTCCGGTCCGTAGACCGGGGCGAGCTCGGTTCCGGACAGGGTGCGGAAATCGGCATCGCGCACCCGACCGGACTTCAGCGCGCTGTCGTAGCGCTGTTGCCAGCGGGCTCGGCCGTCCAGGGCTGGGGTCATACCCAATAGTAGGTCGTCCTACTAGTTAAGCAAGTAGGTTGTCCTACTAATTACCTCCGCCGGTCGACGCTGCTTTGGTCAATTCAGTGCGCTCTCGGCTGTAGCCACGTCGCCGGCGGCATAGCGGACATCGCGAAGTGTCGCGTACAGCTCTTCCCACCGTTCGTCGCCGATGTTCTCCAGGCCGAAGTCGACCGCCATCAGATCCGCGGTGGCCCGCTCGACGATGTTCCGACCGGACTCGGTGATCGAGGCCAGCACGCCACGACCGTCGGCCGGGTTCGGCCGGCGCTGCACCAGCCCGGCCGCGACCAACCGGTCGATGGTGTTGGTCACGCTTGTCGGGTGCACCATCAGCCGGCTGCCGATGACCTTCAACGGCAATGTCCCGGTCCGGGAGAAACGCAGCAGGACGAGTGCCTCGTACCGCGCGAAGGTCAGTTCGTACGGTCGTAGCGCCTCGTCGAAGCGGCCGAGCAGGATCTGCTGGGCTCGGAAGACCGACGTCGCTGCCCGCATCGCAGTCGCGGGTCCCCACACCTGCTCCCAGTTCTCCCCGGCCCGCTCGATCGGGTCGAACGGGAGTCGGAGTTCGCGAGGCATGGTGGGCAGAGATTACGCGCCCGTAGCTACTTCGACCTGAAATAGTCGGTCGACTGAATGTGGGGCACCCCCGAAGGTGGGTGCTTTGGTCGTTCTGATCTTCAGATTCCGGTCGATCAGCTGGCCAGCGCACCGATCTTGACAAGATTGTGCGCGAGGACCGCCTGTCCGGTCCAGATCCGGGCTCCTTCGGTGCCGTCCAGCCGGGTGCGATCCCATCCGTATCCTCGTTTGAGGTAGCTGATCCGTCCTTCGCTGCCGGTTCGCCACTTCACGGTCTTTCGGAACGCGGGTCGGTGCTCTTGGGCCTGTCTGGCCTTACCGGGCTTGCCTTTGCGGGGGATGACGACGCTGCGAACGCCGAGATCGTGCAGGTCGTCCTCGACCCGGCTCTCGCCGTAGCCCCGGTCGGCGGTGACGGTGCGGGGCTTGCGGCCGGTCCGCTTGATCACGCGTTCGACGGCCGGTGCGAGTTGCGGCGCGTCCGGCGGGTTGCCTTGGGTCACGGTGTGGTCGAGCACGACCCCGTCGTCGTTGTCGAGGACCTGCGCCTTGTAGCCGAACTCGACCGGCTTGCCGAGTCTGCCTTTGGCGATCGGACGGGCGTCGGGCTCGTGCAGGCTGACCCGCCGGGTCGCCCCATCCGGAGTGATCCCGGCTACCCGTTGCCTGGTCTGCGCGGCGATCCGGCGGGTTGCATCGAGCAGCTTCGCCAGGTCGTCGACTGCGCGGCGGAGCCGGCCCCGGCGTCGACCCGCGGCCGCGTCCCGGCCGCCGACCGCGGCAAGGCCGGCGGCCTTCGCCTGCGCACGGCGTAGCGCCCGCCGGGCGTTGGCCAGCAGCCGCTCGGCCTCGGTGGCCGCCCGCTCGGCAAGCTGGGCGAGTTCACCGGTGATCCGCTGCACCCTGCGCTGCGCCTCGTCCCGGCCCTGCGCGGCTCGCAGCCGAAGCTTCGCGGCGATCCCGTGCGCCCGCTTGCCCGCTGACCGACTGCGGTCCCGCAGTCGGGTCCGGGTCGCGCCACCGGCAGCCTGAACTCGCCGGCCCGGTCACGGCGATCCGCCAAATCGCCTTGGCCAACAGGCCCGAGTCCGTCGGATAGGCCACGTCCGCCGGGACCACCGTGGTGTCCGCGCGCAGCCGCGACGTGCGCAGCAGCTTCGCCTCGGCGGCCTTGGCCAGCAGCGCCTCGTTGCACCCATCCACCGCCGCGGTGCCACACCGAGTGGTCAGCTTCATCAGCGTCGTCGGATGCGGCACCGTGGCCCCGAGTGGGATCCGGCAGAACAGCCGCCACGTGATCGAGTCGCTGACCTCACGACACAACGACTCATATCCCAGCCGGTAGCGGAACTTCAGAAACATCATCCGAAGGTAGGTCTCCACCGGCGTCGACGGGCGGCCCATCCGAGCATCAAAGAACCGCACGAACGGCCGAAAGAACGCCGGATCATCCAGCAGGACATCGACCCGAGCCAGCTCCCCGGGCAACACCAGCAACTCCGCCGGCAGGACCGACTCCCACAACGAGCGTTGATCGCCTACGGTACGAAACACGATGGCCTCGATCCCTTCTAGCCCAATGGTTCGAGGCCATTCTCTCGATCAACACCGCCCCGATCAGTGACCGCCACGCGGCCACTTTTTCAGGTCGAAGTAGCTAATGAGGCGGATAACTGCCCGATCTCGCGTCTCGGTGGCGGCCAAACCGGCCTCTATCCCCCGGTCGCTATGGGACAATTACCGAAAGAGCCGACCGTGGTTTGCTCGCTGGGTCATTCATGCGGTCGGCAGCTGACTACGCGGTGTCTGGGGCAATACTTGGCAAGGAGGACCGTGACCGATCCACTGGTGCAACCGCGTCCTGATGGACAGAACCCCGCCGACTACACCGACGACGTGGTTTCGGCGGACTTGGTCCGCCTCGTGCGTGACCTGGGTCCGGGTGGCCGGCTGCCGGGTGAACGCGACCTAGCGATCCAGCTAGGGGTCAGCCGGACGGCACTGCGCGACCGGCTTCAACTTCTCGATGGACTTGGTGTGCTGCGCCGTACGACCGGTTCCGGCACCTATGTCCAGACATTGCAGCCCACCGGACTCGCGCTTGCCCTGAACGTCGCCATAAGCGTCTCTCAGCTCTCCACCGAGGCGCTGCACTCGGTTCGAATCGCGCTGGAACGGCAAGCGGCCGCCGAGGCAGCTCTGGCCGGTGACTACGTCCTGATGGCCTACATGCGAAAGGCCATCCACACGATCGATGTCGCGAGCGATGACGCAGATGTCGACGATGCGGACTTCCACTTCCACGACGCGCTCCTTCGCGCCGCCGGCAACCCAGCGCTCAGCTTCTTCGCCGACGCACTCTCGGGTGTGCTCAAGCGGGCGCTGAGCCAGCGGCGCGCTGAAATGCGACTCCACGTTGGTGACCATGAGGTGATGGTCAATGTGCATCAGGCAATCTATGAGGCTGTGCTGTCAGGGGACCCGGCAGCAGCGATGGCAGCGACTGACAATCACTTCGAGACGTTCGAACACTTTGCCGGGGGTGGGCACTACCGAACCGCGCTACCCCCGCGAGGACGCTGATTCCTTCGGCTGCAAGAAGTGGACCTCAATGGCGTCCAGGGTCCGGAATTGGTCGACACTGAGTTCATCTGCTGGGATGTCCCTGGCGACGAGGGACTCCAGCAACAAGATGAACTCCATGAAGCTGAGTGAGTCGATAAGTCGGTTCTCGATCAAGTCGAGATCCCGGGGTATGTCCTCGAGATCGTTGTTCTTCATCTGCAGCCAGTCGATCACGGGCTTGAGGTCTTCCGACATCACTGATCGCTCCTATTCAGGTCTTGGGACATTCCGACGGCGACCGCGACCGCGTACGCGTCCTCATGCGTCATGCTCAGCGTGATGTCACCTACGCCCCGCTGACGGGCAAGCTCTTCGGCCCGTCCGTGCAGGGTCACGACGCAGGACCCTCCCGCCGTGCGTCCGATTTCGACGTCTTTCCAGGGTGGCGCCGCTGTCGTCGGCTGTAGGAGCTTGAACACGGCCTCCTTGGCTGCGAAGCGTGCGGCGAAATGTCGCGCCTGTGCCCCCGACAGAGGGGGAGCCGATTCGATCTCAGTCCGCGTGAACACCCGGCTCGCGAACCGCTCGCCCAGCCGCGCCACCACGTCGGCCATTCGGAGCACGGACACGATGTCTACCCCTACGACTGGACGTGGCGGCGGTGTGCTCGAACCCCTTGGCAGGCCCGGCGGCCGCGACGATTCTGCTGACCCGGTCATGAACGCATCGGCGACAACGTTGCGTCGTACTCAGCTCTGAGCCGGCCGACGATGTCCTTGGCGGGCGCGAGCCGAGTCACGCGCTCGCATGAGGTCCCGCAGTACATGGCCATCAGATCGATCCGCCCTTCGGTACGAGCAGTGGGCACCGCTGCGCTGTACCGAGGCACAGGTAACCGGCGACCCTCCACATCCGTCGTTGCGATGAATTGAGCGGCCTCACGGTTGCGCGCCTGGGTAGTCGCGTTCTGAAGCACCCGATGCGGGCGGTGCGGCCATCCGATGTCGAATGCTTCGGTGATCACTGTGTCACCGTCCCCGGCGTCCAGCACGCGTTGCTTGTAGTCCGGATGGGCGCGTGACTCGCGGGCCGGGATGAAAAGCGTGCCCGCCATGGCCCCATCGGCGCCCTCGGTCAGTGCCGCAGCCAGGTCGACCCCGGTCGCGATCCCGCCCGCCACGACGAGCACGGCCAGTGGGTGCTGGGAGCGAACTTCGGTGAGCAGTTCTGTCGAGGAAGTCGTGCCGAGATGGTGACCGCCTGCTTCGCAGCCTTGGAGAACGAGCGCGTCAGCGCCGAGCACGAGCGCTGCAGCCGCGTCCTGGGGTGTGCCGACCTGAACGACGAGATGCCGCTGGGCGCTCTTGACCAGTTCGCCGAGGTCGCTGTCTGGCAGCCCGAAAGTCGTCACGAACCCAGACTCGGGCAAATCCTCCAGGGCGGCGACGACCTGCTCACATGCGGCCGCATGGCCGCTGACCTCAGGGATGACGTTGATCCCGAACGGGCGGTCGCACTGAGCCGCTGTTTGTCGGACAAGTCGGCGGATCGATTCGGCCCGCTCCTTGTACAACGCCAGGATGCCGCCGGCGCCGGAGTTCGAAACGCCGGCCGCGAGTTCCGGTCCCGCCACGCCACCCATCCCCGCCTGCAGTAGCGGCAGCGTCAGACCGAGGAGGTCGGTGAGGCGGGTGACGAGGGCATTTCCCCTCGGCATCATCACGTTGGCGTCATGAGCAGTCATCGTCGTCAGCAGGCTTTCGGGCGATGACGGCGCTGCGGTCGCCGGTCGTCGATCGACAGTCGACGACGGAGAATCCGGCCTCCTGCAACATGTCGCCGAGCTCGGCCACCGACCAGCACTTGCCGGGTGTGGAGTGCATGAGGAGCACTGAGTATTCGGCCACCGAGCGCGGGCCGGTCTTGCGTCCGTCGATGTGTGCGTCGTGATCGACTAACCATCCTCCGGGCGGGAGTGCCGCGAAGGAGGACGCGATCAGATGCCGCACGTGTTCCTGCCCCCAGTCATGGAGAACGTGCGAGAACAGGTGCAGGTCATAGCCTTCAGGCAGGGGGTCTGTGAACATGTCACCGGCGATCACGTCGACTCGGTCGGCATACCCACGATCTGCCAGCAGCTGCCGGGCGGCTTGGTCGACTGGCGGGCATTCGAAGACCGCCGCCCGCATGTCCGGCATCCGGTCCAGCAGGGCGCAGGCGTAGATGCCCGAGCCGCCTCCGACATCGAGCACCCGACCGGCGCCGGCCGTACCGTCGAGAGCCACAGCCAGGGCCGGACCGAGGAACCTCCCCCGTGCGTCCATGGCCGCGGTGATCCGCTGGGCGAACGCCGGCTCGATGAGCCGCTCGGACCAGTCCTGTCTAGCCTCTGCGCTCGCCCAGGATGCGGGCCTTCCCGTGCGCAGAACTTGGAGTAGCTCGAGGCACGCCGGGCGTTCTCGTAGCGAGGCGTAGTAGGCGCGAAGATCCCATGGGGAAGTGGCCACGAGATGGTCTGCGGCCAACTGCGTGAGGCGCAAACTGTCGGCTGCGCCGCGCTGGAGCAGACCCAGCGAGACGAGGTAGGTGGTCATCACGTCGAAGGCTCGCGCATCGAGATCGAGTTGTTGGCAGATCTCCCCGCTGCGAGCCTGCGGGTTGCCGTCCAGCCACGTGAACAGATCAAGCTCTGCTACTGCCACGATCAGCAGATCAGCGGCGTAGATGCCGTCACGTAACCGGTAGAGGACGTGCGGATCAGTCGGCTGGTGGCCCGGGGTGATCACGAGGCACGCGGCTTGGCCGCCACCAACACCGTCGAAACGTTTCCGCCGATAGTGAAGGTCGTCGGTTCCTCGAACCCCACCTCACGAAGCAGGGCGGAGGTTTCCCCGATCGTGTAGTCCCCGCCGCCCTCCCACAAGATCATCGAGGAGAGGTGATGCAGCGCAGCAAAGGGTGGGCTGACCCGGTCCTCGCCCAGAAAGTTGCCGTTGAGGATGACGCGACCGCCGGGCTCGAGGGCGGCGTAGGCGCGCTCGAGAAGCAGGCGTCGCCTCTCGTCGGTCTCGGCGTGGAACATGTTGGACAGCAGTACGCCAGCGAGCCCGTCGCCATAAGCCGAAGTGGCGTAGTCGCGGGCGACGGCCACGACCCGGTCTGCCATGCCGAGTTCGGAGATGACCTTGTTGGCGATCGGAACTGTGTCCGGAATATCGAAGATCTGGGCCTGCAGCTGCGGATGTCGCCGGCACAGGGCCATGGAGTACGCGCCACATCCCCCACCGAGGTCGACGAGTGTTCCCACTAGCGGTGGATCGATGCCGTCGGCCAGCTCGTCGGCCAGCGGCACGGCGTACCGGTAGAAACCAATCTCGAGATCCCGCAACTTGGCTGGGTCCGTGCTCATTCCGGAGTCGCCGACCGCTACCGGACCACCTTTACGGACCAGCTCGGTCAGCTGCGCCCAGGACCGCCCCCACTCCCCCATCGTGCGTACCCATCCGGTCAGACTCTCGTCCGAATCGTCGGCAAGGAATCGGCGAGCTGTCTGAGTGACGGAGAAGTGATCCTTGTTCCGCGTGAGCAATCGCATGGCCACGGCCGCGTTCAGTAGCGCGTCGGTTGCTGCCGTGTCCAGTTGTAGGCGGCCCGCCACGTCCTCGGCGGTGAGTGGACTCTCGAGAAGGGTGTCCACAACTCGCAACTCGGCGAGGGTGTAGAGGACTTCGGCCTGCCAGGTACCGACCGCCAGCTGCGCGATGTGCCGCATGCCCAGTTCCATGATCTACCTACCCATCAACGGTCAGGACACAAGAGAGGGGGCTTGGCTGACAACCTCTCGCTCCATGCGTCCGACGAAGTACGCGCTCTCCTCGTGATTGGTCGTCGAGACGAAATTGGAGAAACCGACCTTGTAGTAGAAGGCGCTCTCGACCGGGGCTGCCTGCTCGGGGGCGGGTGTCTCCCCGGCCTTCAAGGCAGCGATCAACGCCGGGACATCCGCGGTCAGCTTGATGGGCCTGCGCCGGTAGAACTGCTCGTTGGCGATGTCGACAACCTCGAGATCATCAGCGTCGGTCTCGTTGGACAGGTTGCAGATAGGCAACGTCAGCAGGTCATATGCGAAGACGTCGGCGAGTAGCGGACGCACCTTTTCCGGCAACAGCGGGTCGATCGCCTCACGCCACCAGCGAGCCAATACGGCCTTGCCGTCGGGGTTGCCGTGCAGGAAGACCAGGGCCGGTCCGACCGCGCTGGACTCACCGGATGCCTTGCTCGCGATCTCCCGAAGGGGCGCGGACGCGCTGTCGGTCTGCTTGTCCACCCAGTCGCCGAGGTTCAGGAGAACTTGGGATTGCTCCATACCACCCAAGATCCGCAACGGCGTCCAGATGTTGCGCAATACCAGGTTCTCCGCGATCACCCGCGCCCAGAACAGGAAGCGATGCATCTGTCGGTTGTCCTCGAGGGACATGGAGTCGTGTGCCAGCACGTATTCGAAATCGTCGTTGTCACCACGAATGGTGATGAAGCCGTAGTCCTTCTTCTTCTCCGAGTAGTCGGTGTTCGGTAACAGGAGCAACGGATAGGCGGCAATCCGCGACACATGATGGGAGAGCCGGTCATAGCCCTCCAAGAAGGACCGGACGGTCTCCCCAGGCGACCCCCAGATGATTTCGGCGTAACAGTCGAGTCCCTCGCCTTCCAGCCATTCGACCAGGTCAGTCCAGTCGTTGACCTTCATGTTCTTCCGGTTCATCCTGTCGAGTGCATCGCCGGAAAGGGTCTGTAGTGCGAGTGTGAAGGAGCTGCGCAGCCCGGCTCGCTTCATGTCGCGCACGATGTTGTAGAAGACTTTGGACTTGTTCTTCGCCCACGAGGTCTCGAGAGTCTTGGGATAGCCGTATTGTTCCTTGACTTCGATCAGATCTTGTACGAACTCCACATCGATGGGCAACATCCCGAAGTTGGCATCGCAGAGAACGATGGTCTCGACCTTGAGTTGGGCCATGAGTTCGAGTTCGGAACGGAGTCTCGCACGAGAGAAGGCGCGAACACGCTGGCCGACGGCGCCGCCCCAGAAACAGAACGAACACTTGTAGGGACATCCGCGGTTGGTCTCCATGAGGGCAACGTCGTACGGAAAGGCGCCGTTCTCATCCGTCAGCCGGATTGCCCCGGTGAGGAACGGGGACGGAATGACGTCCAGATCCTCGATCCTGGGTCGTTCCTCGGTGGTTGTGATCGCCCCGGAATCGTCCTTGAAGGCGATACCCGTAATCGCGCCCAGATGACCGGGTTTCGTGCCGTCGAGGAAGGCATTCAACAGGTCGGCAAAGATGAACTCGCCCTCTCCGTTGACGATGACATCCACCTCCGGGAACATCGGAAAAACACGGGCTGCCTGGTGGGCAACATGCGTTCCTCCCATGACCACCCACCCATCAGGGTTGAGCTGCTTGAACGTCTCGGCCAGGGCGGCGAAGGTTCGGGAGTTCCACCCTGCGACGGAGAAGGCCAGGATGTCCGGAGTACCGGCCTGGAAGAGATCGTTCGCCATGTCCGAGAGCGTCAACCCGCCCCGATAGTTGAAGATCTCGATGTTCATCTCCGCAGCGATGCGGGTGTCAGCAAGAGCGGTGGCCTTCACGTAGCCAGCGGCCAGGGGCATGGATTCCATGGGCATGTCCCACACGCCTTGTTGCACAAGCCACGCACTGCGGCGCTTCTCCGGTGCGGGTGGGTACAACTCGAGTGTCATGACTCACTGCCAATCTGTCGGGACGTCGGATCTCGACGTTCCGCTCGCTCGGTGTTGGGTGAATGGGCCCGGACGACGTCGCCGGCAGCAATCAGGTCACCGCCGAAGGTTTCTGACAACGCGTAGATCCATCGCTCGAGACCGAATGCAACGCAACTGGTGAACGCACTGGCACCGCGTTGCGTGATCGAGCAGCGGTCACCGAAGAAATTGCGGTGGAAGTTGAGCGAGGCAATCGCGCAATCTGTACCGAAGACGTACTCCCACTTCACCGGGTCCATCTTCTGCATGAGCGCTCGGGGGCCGCTGGGGCGAAAGAATGGATCCGTTGCCGTCTCCTCCTTGAGCAGGAGGCCGATATCGGCTGCGAAACCTGTCACCCGCTGGCGAAAATGGTCCAGGTGGGCCAACGCTGCGTCCATACCCCCGATGAACACCACCTCGCGCATATGGAAATTCCACAGGCGCTTCAGACTGTGATGCTCCTCTTCGTTTCGGTAGCAACTCGCTTTAGTGGTGACCAGGAGATCGGCGTCGAGCCTCGTATCCTGAAGATCGAAATAGACCGGGTAACAGGCCGCAGAGGGCAGCATGAATCGCACTTCCTCGAGGTGTCCTGGCGGAAGCGAGACCGGTTGCAAGCACTGGTCCGCGTACCCGCCGAGCGAAGCGGAACTGAGCCGCGATACCGCAGATCCCAGATGCGGGAAGTTCTTGAAGTAGTCAATGCTTTCGAGGCTGTCAACCGCGAGAACGCCCGGATAGCTGACCTCGATCGCCCCCTGCTCGGCGGCCCATCCTCGAAAGGCGCCGTCGAGTTGACGCACCAACGCAGTCGCTTTCGGTCCTATCGTTGCGCGCCCGTAGCTGGTGTTCCACGGCCTGGACGATGGCTCCACCGTAATGCCGGTCCCGGAACTGCGTGGCGAGGACAGCATGTGTGAGTTCACTCCAGTTGTACATCGACTGGGCTGACAGGAATAAGCAATTGAGTCCTGGTTCTGTGCCCGGCACCCCGGGGCGCCAGGTCAAGCCATGACGCCGATCCTTTTGTAGAACGCGACCGTGCTCGCCACGACTTTGTCCGTAGCCTGCCGCCGGCCGGGATCTGCCAGGAGTCGCTCCCGAAAGGCGAGTGGCTCCTCGATTCCAGCATCTCGATAGACTCTTGGCTCATACAGGCCGCGCACGGATGCCTCGATGTATCGAGGCACGTAGGCCTTCGCCCGTTCGATCTCAGCCGGACTGCCCTCGTCGAGCAGGCGAAGAAAGAGGATCTTCACCAGTTGGCAGCCGAAAGCGATATGGCGGGATTCGTCCTGGTGGTGTATTCGGTTTATCGCCTGGATGGTCGGGTGCAGGGCCTTGTCCGATCCCATTCGTGCGTTGAAATAATCAACGATTCGCTCGAAGATCAAGATTCGGCTGAATACCAGGAAACTCGCCACCAGCGGGGACTCTTCATCCTCGAAGACGATCTTCCGGTCAGGATAGATCTTTCCGCCGTACCGTAGGCAGAATTCCGCGAAGAACCACATGTGCTCGTTCTCCTCACCGATGAAATGGTGGAAGAACTGAGTAGGAATCTCATAGTGCGGCGTATGGATCCGGTGCATCACTTCAATCAACAGCTCGCGGATGCCGTGCACATTCAGACTGTAGAAATGAATGCTCTCCCATTTCGACAGCGCCAGTAGTTGTTCCTGGGTGAGCTCCTGCTCGGCTTCCGTACCGGCCACGGTCATCAGGTCCCGGCTCATCCACAGGCCATCGGTCTCGATGCGCTCTGGCCAGTCGAAGGTCGCGTACGGGTTGTAGTAGTCCTCGATCGAAGCACGACTGAGCCGATTCACGACATCGGTGAACTGGGCCTCGTACTCCTTGACAGACACGCTGGTTGCCTCTTCAACATCGGTATGGCCAGTGGCCGTATTGGTAGGACCGCTTCTACCTTGGCCCAGCTGCCCTGTGATTGTCAAGGCGCCGATGATCTAGAGCCGAGCCGCGGTCCCCGGCCGTCGGGGGCGAGGAGCCCTGGTAGGCCTGATGTCTGGCCGGTCCGACGGGCGGCCTTGACACGGCAGCTCCATCTGGACGAGGCTGGCAAGCGGTCCTACCAATACGACTACTGGCCTTACCGTTCCCGGAAGGGGGCAGCCGACGCTGTCTGTCCAGGAGAACGATTCCCAACCTGCTGCGGTGTGATGCGTTCCGGCCAGAGACTCGAAGGAGTTGCGTTGCCTCAATCTCAACCACACGCCACTAGCACCGCCGTCACTGAAGAGAACGTCCCGGCGGTCATCTCCGCCGATACCCGCGAAGTTGCGCTCGCTTTCAATTTGTTCGACCTGCCGCCGGGGTACTTCGCTGCGCCGCATGGATGGTTCCGAGCACTGCGAAATCATGACCCGGTCCATTCGAATGGCGACGGGACGATCCTGCTCACGAGATATGCAGACGTTCGGACGATATGGCGGGATGCGACGTCGTCGGTGGACAAAGCTGACCTGTTCGAACGCAAGTTCGGTGCGGGGCCACTCCTGGAGCACCACACGACCTCGATGCTCTTCCAGAACCCACCCAATCACGAGCGGTTGCGTTCGGTGGTCATCCCGTTCTTCTCACCGAAGTCCCTGGAACGGTTACGCGAATTCATAAACAATAAGGTGGACCGCCTCTTGGACGAGATCCAGGAGCGCGGAGAACTGGATTTCGTCATCGATTTCGCGGCAAAGATTCCTATCGCGCTCATCACCCATATCCTGGGGGTGCCAGACGAGGACGGGCCGATGCTGCGCGGATTGGGTCTGCGTGTGCTCTACCCGCTCAACCCCCGGGTTGCCGACGAGGCCATCAAGTCGGGACACGAGGCCGCCGCCGAATTCGCCGAATACATGCACGAGCACATCGTCCGGGCCCGCGCCCGCGGGCTCTCCGGGGACCCCGAGACCATCGTCGAGGCGCTGGTGGCCGCCGAGCAGGGCAGCGGGGCGATCTCAGAGGCTGAGATCGTCCACAACTGCCTCCTGGTCCTCAATGGCGGGCACACGACCACGACAGACCTTCTGGGCGTGGGGACGCACACCTTGCTCGGCCTGCCGGACGACTACCGCGCACTGGCCGAGATGCCGGAGCGATCCGTGGCCGGGGCGATCGAGGAATTGCTGCGGTTCGTATCCCCGCTTCAGCTGCAGTCGCGCCGCACCACGCGGAAGGTCGACCTGCCCTCTGGCCAGAGCGTTCCTGCCGACACCGAGGTCTGGGTCTGCCCTGCCTCGGCCAACCGTGACGACCGCGTTGTCGACAACCCAGAGACGCTGGACCTGGCCCGCAAACCCAACGCGCATGTCGCTTTCGGACTCGGCGTCCACGTCTGTCTGGGGCGTCCGCTGGCCCGGATGGAGACGGTCAGCGCGTTCCCCAAACTCGCGCGACGCTTTCCCGAACTCCACCGCGCCGGTCCCCCGGTCTTCAACCAGAACGCTCGGTTCCGTGGGCTGGCAAGCCTTCCCGTACGTGTGTCATGAGCGACAGCGGCAAGGCTCCGCGCTGCCTGATCGCCGGCGGTGGGCAGGCCGCCGCGCAGGTGGCCATCAGTCTCCGCCACGTCGGCTACGCCGGAGAAATCACGGTGATCGGCGATGAGCCGACGGCGCCCTACCAACGGCCGCCGCTGAGCAAGGCCTACCTGAAGGGCGAGATATCTGCCGAGCAGCTCCGCTTCCGTCCAGCAGCCCTGTACGAAAAGCTGCGCGTCGAGCTACGTACAGGTCAGCGCGTCGTGACCGTTGACCGCGACAAACGCGAGATCGAGCTGGACGGCGGCGAGCACGTCCCCTTCGATTGGCTCGTCCTGAGCACTGGCGCCCGCCCGCGACCGCTGTCCGTGGCCGGAGCTGAGATCCCTCGACTACTCGCCTTGCGCACTCTTGCCGATGCCGACCGGCTGCGCGACATGCTGACCCCTGGGCGTCGGTTGCTGATCGTTGGCGCCGGTTACTTGGGGCTCGAGGTAGCGGCTGTTGCGGCCCGGCTCGGCGTTGCGGTGACCGTACTCGAGGCAGGCGAGCGGGTACTGGCGCGAGTCGCCGGATGCGAGGTGGCCGAGTTCCTGGCTGCCGTACATGCGGATGCCGGTGTGAAGATCGTGATTAGAACAACGGTCCGCGAGCTCCTCCGCGGTCCAGACGGCGCGGCCACCGGGGTTGTCTGCTCCGACGGCCGAAGCTGGGCTGCCGACCTCGTGCTGGTCGCCGTCGGCGTGGCCCCGGAAGTGGAACTCGCCGAGGCGGCCGGCTTGCCCTGTGACAACGGGATCATGGTGGACGGGCAGGCCCGGACCAGGGACCCGCGGATCTATGCCGCAGGCGACTGTACGAATCAGCTCGACGCCGCATCCGGCCGGCGGCTGAGGCTGGAATCGGTGAACAACGCAGTCGAACAAGGCAAGACCGTGGCGGCTGCGATTACCGGCTCATCACCCCGTGCTGCGCAGGTCCCCTGCTTCTGGTCGGATCAATATCACGTGAAGCTGCAGACCGTGGGCGTCCTTGCCGGACATGCCGCCAGTGTCGTGCGCGGCGACCCGGCGCACGGCTCTTTCGCGGTGCTCTACCTCGACGATGGCGGCCACGTGGTCGCCGTCGACGCGGTCAACGCACCACGTGAGTTCTCCTTCGCGCGATCCCTGCTCGGAAGGCGGCCAGTCGGCGAGCCACTGCCCTCGCCGGATGCCTGGCCGCGGGTCAAATCGGCGACGCTTCCCACGTTGCTGGGGAAAACGGCGGTGCTCTGATGGCCACCATCACCTATGTCGAATTCGACGGCACCGAGCACGTGATCGAGGTTGAGGACGGCCTGTCTGTCATGGAAGGCGCCGTCAACAATGCCATCCCCGGTATCGATGCAGATTGCGGCGGCGTCTGTTCGTGCGCCACCTGCCACGTGCATGTCCCGGTCGAGTGGCGAGACGTCCTGCCCGAGCGCGCCGAACCCGAACTGGACATGTTGGAGTTCGCCCCGGACCGTGACGAGGACAGCCGTCTGAGCTGTCAGCTGGTCGTGGATTCGCGGCTCGACGGAATGGTCGTGCGGTTACCGGAATCCCAGGGCTAGGCCGCAGACACCTACTCCACGTGTTGATCATGGCTGGGGTTTGACCATCCTCGTGAGTGGTCCTACCATTTCTCGAGGCGGTCGGACCTTCGGAGGTGCATGTGGTGTCACCCGGATCCGACCTTTCTAGCCTCGTGGGCGACCACTACCGCTCGGACCCGGTGTCCGCCGGGCTCTCCGATGTGATTCGCTCTTTAGCCCCAGGAGATCGGCTGCTCGGCGAACGAGACCTCGCTGTCACACTCGGGGTGAGTCGCACGGCACTGCGTGACCGGTTGCGGTTGATGGAGGGCTTGGGAGTTCTGAGGCGCACAACCGGCTCCGGCACCTTTGTGCAGGACCTTGATCCCACCGGCCTTGCGCTTGCCCTCGACATCGCGCTGTCCTCGTCGCGCATTCCGCTCTCGGCATTGCACACGGTGCGCACGGCAATCGAACGGCAGGCTGCCATCGAAGCTGCCGGCCAACAGGATCCCGTGCTGATCGCCCATATGCGGAAGGCGGTGGACACGATTGCCGCGTCGACCGAGGACTCCGAAGTGGACAATGCGGACTTCCACTTTCATGACACTTTGCTACGGGCTTCCGGCAACCAGGCCCTCGCGTTCTTCGCCAGCGCTCTGGGCGGAGTGCTCCACAAGTCGCTTCACGAGCGACGCATCGAAATGCGCAAGATCGCCGGTGACCGCGAGGTCATGGCACGCGTTCATCGCGACATCTATGACGCGGTGGCCTCCGGAGATTCCGTGGCCGCCGCTGCTGCTGTCGAGGAGCACTTCGCCACATTCGACCGGTTGGTGCTCGCAGCCCCGAAATTGACCACACCTTCCCAACTGACCGTTACGAATTCCGGCTCTCGGAAGACCGGTGATCCCGGCGGCGCCTTGTCTCCTGACTGACATTCACACGAAGTACGCCCCGCGCCGGTCTTCAGGAATGCCTACGACCGATCATCTATCCCTGTCCGATCAGGTCCCAAGATGAGGAGCGCAACGATGCCCGCGCCGTCGACATGCGGATCAAGTCCTTCACGTCAGTTCGAACGCGGCACCATCACTTTCGTTCCCGGCCAACACCGCCGGCCGCCCGATGCCCTGGCTGTCCGGTGAAAACGGCCTCCGGAACCGGCCTTGTCCTCGTCCGCTGCGAGGCAAGTGAGGACGTCTTCGCCGGATTGTTGATGGTCTTCGACGATCTGGGCGTCGATGCTGCATCGGTCAGCGGGATGGTGGGCAGCCTTCAGCGGGTGGAGTACGCGACAGCGGTGTGCGACCCCCGCGGGCGCCCTGGCTATAGCCGCAGCGTCATACGGACTGGTCCCATCGAGATCGGGTCCGCACAGGGTCACCTGGGCCGGAATCCAGCCGGCCGACCTGAGCTGCATTTGCACGGGGTCTTCTTCACCGACGTCGGAACGGTGTTCGGCGGACACGTCGTCCAGGCCGAGGTCCTCGTCACCGTCGAGGTCGCCCTCATCCCCGATCGCGATGTCGGCTGGAGCAGGGACTACGTACGAGTCAAAGGATCGGATCTGCTACCTGTCCTGCAACCGATCAACACGGAGGGTAACGCTAGTGCGCCGTTACTGAAGTGTTTTGACGGTTCGCTTTGGTGAGGATCTGTTCTGCGGTCTTGGTCCAGACGAACGGGTGTGCTCGGTTGTTCCAGCCATCGATGAAGGCTCGGATCTTGGCGGTCAGTTCGGTCACCGAGCGAAAGGTGCCGCGGTGGATGGCTTGGCGTTCGATGATCCCGAACCAGACCTCGACCAGATTCATCCACGAGGCCGAGGTCGGGGTGAAGTGCACCCGGATTCGCGGGTTGGCTTCGAGCCAGTCTCGGATCTCGACGCGTTTGTGGGCGGCGTAGTTGTCCATCACCAAGTGCAGTTCGACGTCGGGATGAAGTAGCAGAGCGGGAGGACGCTCAGCGACATGGCACCGACCGGAGCCAGGCGCACGCCCATTCCAGGGTCCGGATTGTTCGTCGTCTCGCGCGACGGTCGGCTGACCGAAGACGAGCGGTCTGCGATAGGCACTGTCGGCGAAACCGCCGCGAATGCGTGGCTGAAACACCAAGTACCAGCAGCTCCAGTGGCGCAGCGGGTTCGCCGCCACATTGATCGGCGACCCGGAAGTGTCAGACTCGCTCGGGTACGACTTCGAGGTCGTCTCTGGGAGGATGACGCTGATATTCGAAGTGAAGTCGGCGCGCGCGGAGCCCGCTGGTCTGCTCGAATTCGAGATGGGTGAGTCGGAGATTCGGACCGCCGCAGGCGAACGCTCGCAACGACCGCTACCGGATTCTGCTGATCACCTCAGTTCTTGATCCGATCGAGCGCCGAATTCATGTTCTGCCCAATCCGTTCAGTGAGCGGGGCCGTGGTCAATACCGAGTCAACGGCCGTGGCCTGCGCTACCAGTGCGCTCCTGGCTAGCAACTGCGATCCTCCGCGTTGCACTGCCACGACTCGGAATCGGTTCTTAAGGTGCGGGTTACGGGTTCGATTCCCGTGGGCCCACCAATCATCTCACTTCTTCCGCTGATGCTTGACGTTTCGGTTTCGGGTGATGGCTGACGTTATGTCGGCTGTCCTGGAAAGCCTGCTGCCAAGCCACCGAAATTCCGTTGTCCGGGCGGTTCCACCTCATGGCGCGAGAGAATTCCGGCTCGAGCCGGAGAAGACCTGATGAGGTCAACCATGCACCTGCGGCTTGCCGAGCCGGCCCACCACGTCGTCCACGTCCATCCCATGGAGCCGGAGCAGGTTCTCGCCGAGAATCTTGCGTTTGGCTACCTCCGTGAGCTGCGGGTAGCCATACCCGTCACACAGGTCCTGCGGTATCTGGAAGTCCATGAAGGCGCGAAGGGCCCACTGGGGATGGAAGATCGGCGCCTCGCTCCCGTATACGATCTTGTCCTCTCCGCACCAGAACAGCAGCTTCCCGAGGATCTCGGCGAACATCCGCGGTGCGCGTACGAGGAAGTTGATCGTGGCAGCGAGCGAGGCGTAGAGATTCGCGTGCCGGATTAGTTGCCAGCAGGTCTCGTCGATGAACGGCAGGCCGACGTGGAAGATCACGAAGTTCAGATCCGGGAAGGCCGCGGCGCAACCGTCCATGTCCCACGTCTGGGTGGCTTCGACCGGCTGGGGGCCGAGTGGCACGCCCTTATGCACGCCGATCAAATTGATCCCGAGTTCCTGGGCCTTCTCGAAGACCGGAAAGGCGATCTGGGGGTCGTCCATCCGCCAAGAGAACGGCGTACCGAAGTCATAGCGGACGTTGTAGAACTTGAAAGCCCGGGCGTTGAACTCGCCGACCTGGCGCTCCATGTCGTCAAGAGCGCGGCGGCCCTCCAGTGGGTTCACCGTGCCCCAGTAAACAGTGCGTTCCGGATCCCGGGCGGCCAGCTCGGTGCACTCCTGCCACGGTGAGAGCCCGTCCTTGAACATGTCTGTCAGAGGCAGGGGCATCGCCACGAGCATGTCGGTGTCGGACTGGTCGTAGACCATCTCCTGGATGTCGTTGGCCGTCCACTGACGCAGCCATTCCTCTTGCGGCAGAACCTTTTCACCGTCTGGAGTCAAGGTCGCGTGGAACGCGTACAGATGGTTGATGAACATCTCGCCCGGCCGGCCGAAGGCGTTCTTGGGGTTGGCGTTGAAGGGGTGCGCGACGCCGTCGAAGACAAACGTGTCACCGATCACGAGGAACCTCCGAAATGCTGAGTGGGAGTGCTGCGGGGTGGGCGGCCAGGTAGTCATCACGGCTGGACACCTGTGCCGGATCGGGTAGGAATCGGAGCTTGCGGCGTGCCTCTTCGGACAGACGATCGGTGGACCAGGCTTGGTCCCAAACGATCTCGACCTCGGCCTCGGTGACACCCGTCATCGCCGAGACCCGTTCCTCGACCTCGGTGAGCACTTTCGCGGCAAACGGGCACCAGCCGGATGTCAGGAGGAGTTCAACCCGGATACCGCCGGATTCATCCTGTACAGCGGTGTGCAGCAGGCCCATGTCGACGACCGAGATGCCCTTCTCCCGACAGCATGGGTCATAAACATCCTGCAGGGCTGAGGACACCTGAGGCAGCACGTTCGTCATCGGCGGACCTCCTAGCGCGACCGTAGACGCCGTGCGATCTTTGCCCAAGCACCCAGATTTCATATCGTGAAATGAGGGTGGCCCGAGTGTGGAGGCAGACATGACCGATAACCATCCCGTCGACGAACCCAACGACCTCGTGCAGAGCGTGTCCCGCGCTCTCAGAGTGCTCGAGGAAGTCACCCGATCCAATGGCCCGATCACGGTCAAGGCGCTCGCCCGGCGGACCGACCTGAATCTGTCCACGACCTATCACCTCGTCCGCACGCTTGCCTACGAGGGCTACCTGGTCAGGCAGCAGGATGGGAGGTATGACGTAGGCCCCGAGGTCCCCCGGCGGTTCTGCGATCTCCGTTCCACCCTCGCGAAGTCACCCGATGCCCATCACGTCCTGCGCCATCTCGCGAGCACGACCCAACGCTCGGCCTACCTCGCACGATTCATCGGCGACCGCATCATGATCACCGATTTGGTCGAGGGCAGCGCTTCGCCCTATCTCGAGGACATCGAGGTGGGCCTGGAGGCGGCCGCCCACGCCACCGCGCTGGGCAAAGCGCTGCTGGCGACGCTTCCGCGGGCCCGTCGGCACCAATATCTCGCCGAGCAGGGGATGCGGCCGTTCACTCGCCGCACCGTCACGGACCCCGACGCTCTCGACGACGAACTGGCCACCGTAGGTCCCGGCCTCCCCGTGCTCGACCACGGACACTTCCGCGAGCACGTCACCTGTGCGGCCACACTGGTCCCCTGCGGTGGCGAAGACTCATGGTGGGCGCTCGCGGTGTCCGAGCGCGGACAGCGGATCAGCGACGCGGTGATCGACCACATGCTCCGAGCTGCGCAGGATCTGACAGTGCGCTAGCTGTACCGACCCAGTGACGTGCAACTCGCAACCGGACCCATTGAGCCAGCTGATCGCCTGGCAGCTGCTCTCTCCTGGAACGGCCGCGGCGGCGTATCCCGCGCGCCCCCCAGACCTCGCCCCGTCAGACGCAACCAGAAGACTGTGTGGATGAGCCACTGGCGGGCGATCGCGGGTGCCGTGTTGCTCGATCTCGCGATCAGCCCGCTGTTCGCCTGGGCCGTCCTTACGCCGCGGCTGAGCCATGACATCGGCGTCGACCAGTCAGCCCTGGCGACGGTGTTCTCGGTCGGATTGGCCTCCTTCACCGCTGGCGTTCTCCTCGGCGGCCGGCTAGCCGACCGGATGGCCCCGCGGCGGCTGGCCGCGATCTGTCTGGTAGGAACAGTGTCGGGCCTGGGTGGCAGTTCGATCGCAACGTCGGTCACCACCCTGGTTCTGACATTCGGGATCACGCTCGGTGGTGTCACCGGAGTCGGGTACGCGACCGCAGTTCGGGTCGCCGTGACCGTCGTGTCACGGCGCGGGCTGGCACTCAGCCTCGTCGTCAGCGCCTACGCCGCCGGGACGGCGGTGTTGGCGCCGAGCATCATGGTCCTGCTTCACGTCTTCAGCATGACCACTACGCTGCTGATTCTCGCCGGCTTGGCCGGAGCTCTCCTGGCCGTCTCGGTCTACCTGCTGCCGACACAGGTCAACGCTGGTATTTCGGCGCAGCTACCGCTGCGCTGCCCCAGCCCCCTGCCGCGTGCCAAGGTTGGCGCACTCTGGGTCATCTTCTGCCTGGGCAGTGCGCCGGCCCTGGCCGCCTTCGCCCATGCCGGTCAGCTGGTTGGCAACACAGCCACGGCCACGGCCGCGGTGGCGACGCTCAGTGCCGGCAACCTCGTCGGGCGACTTCTCGCCGGTCCGTTGTCGGACCGGATCGGCGTCTACCCGGCACTGCACGGCAACGTCGCACTACTAGCTCTGTCCTGTCTGCCGGTGGCAGTGGGGGCGACCGGAACGCCGGTGTTGGTGTCCCTGCTCCTGCTCGGCACCCAGTACGGAGCGCTCTCGGCACTGGTCCCGGCGGCAACGGCCAGCGCGGTCCCAACCCAACGGTTCGGCTTCACGTACGGGCTGGTCTTCACCGGTTGGGGCCTGGCCGGACTGGTTGCGCCCATCGCCGCCGCCTCGGCCGTCGACTCCGTGGGTGTCGACGGTCTGAGTCGCGTCGCATTGGTGGTGGCAGTATTCACTTGGGCCGCGCTCCTCGGATACGGTATGGCATCGCGCCAAGCAGGACCCAAACCTGCGCGTGAGGGTCGTGGGGCCTAGGTCCGAGGTCAACTCTTGAACGCGTCGTCGCACCCCACGGGCACGGCGCG
Organism: Geodermatophilaceae bacterium; assembly: GCA_050999295.1. GTDB lineage: Bacteria > Actinomycetota > Actinomycetes > Mycobacteriales > Geodermatophilaceae > JACCQS01. The sequence continues at coordinate 33,959 of JBPCPI010000089.1, forward strand.
AAGTTCAGCCACAATGGCGATCGCCTTCCCAGATGTAAGAACGGGGTGACTGCGATGTCACCGGTTCGCCCATAAGGAGGTGGACCGTGACGCGAATGGCGGGCATCGACAAATTGAGTCAACCACGCCACCCACGCGCGCATTTTCGTCAACGCGGAGGGTTGACCGACTTGACGAGTGGTCCTACCATTCGTCGAAGCGGTTGGACCTTCGGAGGTGCATGTGGAGTCACCCAGCCCCAATCTCTCTGGTCTCGTGGGCGACCACTACCGCTCGGACCCGGTGTCCGCCGGGCTTTCCGATGTCATTCGCTTAGCGCCGGGGGATCGGCTGCCCGGCGAGCGAGACCTCGCCATCACACTCGGGGTGAGTCGCACGGCGCTGCGTGACCGGTTGCGGTTGATGGAGGGCTTGGGGGTTCTAAGGCGCACAACCGGCTCAGGCACCTTCGTGCAGGACCTTGATCCCACCGGCCTCGCGCTCGCCCTCGACATCGCACTGTCCTCGTCGCGGATTCCGCTCTCGGCGTTGCACAGCGTGCGGACGGCGATCGAGCGGCAGGCGGCCATTGAAGCGGCTGGTCAACAGGATCCCGTGCTGATCGCCCATATGCGGAAAGCGGTGGACACGATCGCCGCGTCGCCTGACAACCCCGAGGTGGACGCTGCGGACTTCCACTTTCATGACACTTTGCTACGGGCTTCCGGCAATCAGGCCCTCGCGTTTTTCGCCAGCGCTCTTGGCGGTGTGCTCCACAAGGCTCTTCACGAGCGACGCATCGAGATGCGCAAGATCGCCGGTGACCGCGAGATCATGGTGCGCCTTCATCGCGACATCTATGATGCGGTGGCCTCCGGGGATTCCGCGGCCGCCGCCGCAGCAGTCGACGAGCATTTCGCCACTTTCGACCGGCTGGCGATCGCGGCCCAGAAGTTGACCGCGCCCTCCGAACTGAATGCCAGGAAGGCAGGCTCTCGGACGACCAGGGACCTCGGGGGCGCCTTTTCTCCTGACTGACGTGCGAACGATGTACGGGCACCGCACCGGCTACCAGTGGAATGCCTACGACCCACCCACCTATCCCTGCCCCCAACCAGGTCTCACGATGAGGAGCGCAACGATGCGCACACTGTGGAAAACAACGATTGTGCTGTTGAGCGTGGCGTTATTGATTGTGTCATGCGGCGGGTCCGGCGGCGGGGGTGGCTCCTCCGATGAGGGAGGGGGTAGTGCTGCGGCCCAGGATTGCACTGACAAGACAATCCGGCTCAGTTTCATCGCCTCCGACACCTCGACCTGGGCCAAGGCCTCCGAGGAGTTCAAGGAGCGCACGGAATCCGAGACTGACGGGCGCATCACCGTGGAGCTGTACTCCGGTGGCCAGCTGGCGTCAGGAAATCAGCAAGCCGAACTGCAGCAGGTGCAGCAGGGGGTCATTGACGCGCTGTGGGTCAGCCCCATCATTCTCGCTCTCTATGCCGATCCCCGCTTCGACATCTACAGCCTGCCGTTCCTGTTTCCAGACCATGAAGTCGCGAACGAGGTCATCGATGGCGAGGTGGGCGAGCTGACCGAGGGCTGGCTTCGGGAAGCGGGGTTTGAGCCGCTCGGATGGGGTGTCAACGGCTTCCGGCAGGTCACCAACGACGAAAGACCAATCCGGACGCCGGCGGACATGGAGGGACTCAAGTTCCGTGTCGCCGGGACCGACCTCTTCAAGACCGTCTTCAGCGAACTCGGTGCCGAGCCGGTCACGATGAGTTTCGGTGAGGTCTTCACCGCCTTGCAGCAGGGGGCGATCGACGGCCAGGAGAACCCGCTGTCGATCATCTACAGCTCCAGCCTGCAGGACGTACAAAGCCATGTGAGCTTGTGGAACTACAGCTATGACCCGCTGGTCCTTGCCATGAATCAGGGGGCTTTCGATGGGCTGTGCGCCGAAGATCAGGAAGTGCTCAAGACGGCGGCCCAAGCCGGTGGAGATCTCCAGCGTGAGCTCACCATCGAGGAGGACGAGAGCCTGCCAGCCCAGCTCGAAGCCGAAGGCATGGAGGTAGTGCCGACCGAGGATATCGACGTGGAAGCCTTCCGCGACCTCATCGTCGAGCCGATCTACACCCAGTGGGAGGAGATCATCGGTGCGGACAACTTGCAGATGATGGTGGACGCCGTCGAGCAGGCCGAGGGCTCCTGATGAGTCCGGCGGGAGGTCGTCGGCGCCAAGACGATGCCGCCGACCTCTCGCCTCTGGAGCGGGCCGCGGAACAGGCCGCGGTCGCGCAGCCGACGGGCGCAGATCGCCTGGACGACGACACGCCGGCTCGTCTGGCGCCTGATGACTATGCTGGGATGCTCCTGCTGGCCGTCATGGTTCTGATTGCGCTGGTCGCGGTTGCGGGCCGATTCTTCCCCGCCCTTTCCATCCCGTACTCCGACCAGATGCTGCCCGACATGCTGGTGTGGCTGGCCTTGCTGGGCGCGGTCAGTGCGGTCCGATGGCGCCAGCATCTGGGCATGAGCGCTCTGATCGACAAGCTACCCCCGCGGGGCCGACAGTCTCTTTCCGTCGGCGTCAACCTGCTTGCCGTGACATTCTTCGCGGTCATCGCTTACCGCGGGTTCGAAGTGGTCCGACTGCAGTACTCCTCAGGACTGGACAGCCCCGGTGGCTACCCGTCGTGGCTCGTCGCCCTGGCGTTCCCGGTCTGCGCGGTGCTCATCATCGGCCGGTTGCTGTGGAACGCCTGGCTCAGCGCCCGTCGGCTGGCAAGGACTGACCGCTGATGGACCCCCTGGTGACGCTGGTGCTCTTCGCGTCCTTTGTCATCCTTCTGGCGGTCGGCGCGCCCATCTACCTTTCCCTTGGCCTGTCCGCTCTGATCGTCATAGCGGTCTTTGACCTGGTGCCTCTTGCCGCCGTGCCGAGTCAGATCCAAGGATCGCTCTCCTCGTTCACGTTGCTGGCAGTGCCGTTCTTCATATTTGCGGGGAACTTGCTGGCGGGCTCGGAGCTGACGGCTCGGCTGATCGACCTCTCGCGCGCTGTGGTCGGTCGGGTGCGTGGTGGGCTAGCCATTGTCACGACGATCACCGGGGTCTTCTTCGCCGGCATCTCCGGGTCTGGCCCAGCCGACACCGCAGCCCTAGGGGCGACCCTGCTGCCGGCCTTGGACAGGGACCGGTACGACAAGGGCTTCAGTGCGGCCTTGGTCGCGGCGAGCGGCGCGATCGGTATCATCGTTCCTCCCTCGATCGCGCTCATCATCTACGGGGTGGTGGCCAATGCGTCCATCGGCCGGCTGTTCCTGGCTGGCGTTCTCCCCGGAGTCCTCGTGGCCGTGAGCCTTGCCGTGGTGAGCGTGATCCAGTCAAGGCGGAAGGGATACGGTCCGCTCGAGCCCGCTCACGAAACCCTCGCCTCCGCTGACCCGATCGGCAGCAAGGCCCTCGCCCCGCCGCATGCCGGATCCGCCCACCCGGAAGCGGGCCAGGAAAGGCGTACGGAGGCTGGCAAGGTAACCGGCACGGAGGACCGGGTGGCCGTGCACGTGGAAACCGGGCCGGTCGATGAGCGCACACTCGCCGCCCCCCCGCGTCCCGGCCGTGCCCGCCTGATCGCCCACACATTCCGCCGCGCAGTGTGGGGCCTGCTCGCGCCGTTGATCATCCTCGGCGGAATCTATGGCGGCATATTCACACCGACGGAGGCGGCTGCGGTCGTTGTGCTGTACGCCTTGTTCGTTGGCGTTTTCGTCTACCGCGACATGCGGATCAAGTCCTTCATATCCGTGCTGGCGGAGTCCACCCGGACGACTGGTGTGGTCATGATCATCGTGGCGTGCGCGTCGTTGTTCGCGTTCCTGCTCAATACCCAGGGCATCGCCAGAGCTGCGGCGACCGGACTGGCCGACGCCATACCCAATGCCGTCCTCACCCTGCTGCTGATCAACGTGATCCTGTTGGTCGCGGGCGCCTTCCTCGATGCGATCAGCGTCTTCTACATCCTCACGCCGATCTTGCTGCCCACCGCAGTCGCCTTCGGCGTGGACCCGATTCATTTCGGCATCATCATGTGTGTCAACCTCGCCATCGGACAGATCACGCCGCCCGTGGGAGTCAATCTGTACGTTGCCGCCGCGGTGGGGAGGATTCCGGTGGCGCGTGTGATCGGCTCGCTCGGGCCGATCCTGCTCGCCGAACTCGTCGCTCTGGGCATCATCACCTTCGTTCCCGGCCTCAGCCTGTGGCTGCCCGACGTCCTGGGTGTCCTATGAGAACGGCGTCTGGAACCGGACTTGTCCTGGTCCGTCTCGAGGCGACTGAAGACGTTTTCGCCGGATTGTTGATGGTCTTCGACGATTTGGGCGTCGATGCTGCATCGGTCAGCGGGATGGTGGGCAGCCTGCAGCGGGTGGAGTACGCGACAGCAGTGTGCGACCCGCGCGGGCGCCCTGGCTATAGCCGCAGCGTCATACGGAATGGTCCCATCGAGATCGGGTCCGCGCAGGGGCAACTGGGCCGGAATCCAGCCGGCCGACCTGAGCTGCATTTGCACGGGGTCTTCTTCACCGACGTCGGAACGGTGTTCGGCGGACATGTCGTCGAGGCCGAGGTCCTCGTCACCGTCGAGGTCGCCCTCATCCCCGATCGCGATGTCGGCTGGAGCAGGGACTACGTACGAGTCAAAGGATCGGATCCGCTACCTGTCCTGCAACCGATCAACACGGAGGGTAACGCCTAGTGACCACGCCAACTGTCAGCTTCGGCCCATGCCAAAGTGCTCGCTGCTCGACTGCACACAGAGGAGGCCGCACGTGACCACCACCGACATACCGGTTGAACCGATAGCACCTGGTGAGCCCTCGCCGTCGTCCGGCAGCGCAAGCCTGCGCGACAGCGGGTTGTCACGTGTCGATGCCGTTGACCTGTACCGCACCATGGTGCGAATTCGATCCTTCGAGACGGCAACCGAGAAGTTGTTCCTCGGCTCGGAGATCCCAGGCTTCGTCCATCTGAGTATCGGCCAGGAAGCGGTTGCAGCGGGCGTGTGTGCGGCCTTGCGCGATGACGACTACATCACCAGTACCCATCGTGGCCACGGGCACACCTTGGCAAAGGGAGCCCCGACGGACCGGATGATGGCCGAGCTCTTCGGCCGGGACACCGGCATCTGCCGGGGTCGTGGCGGTTCGATGCACATCGCCGACTTCTCGGTCGGCATGCTCGGAGCCAACGGCATCGTGGCTGGCGGTCTCGGCCTGGCCGCCGGCGCCGGCCTCAGCAGCCTGCTCACCAGCGGAGACACCATAAGCGCCAGCTTCTTCGGTGATGGCGCGACGGCGCGCGGGCCCTTCCACGAGGCTTTGAATCTCGCCCGAGTCTGGAACCTGCCCGTGGTCTTCGTCTGCGAGAACAACGGGTGGGCCAGCACCAGCAGGGCTGAGGACATGCTCGCGGTCCCGAACGTCTCTGACCGAGCGGCTGCCTACGACATGCACACCGCAGTCGTCGACGGCAATGACGTCTTCGCGGTGCACACCGCAGCCACCGACGCGATCGAGCGCGCCCGCACCGGAGGCGGCCCCACATTGCTCGAGGCTCGTACGTACCGCATGCGGGGCCACTACATCGGAGATCCCACCAAGTACCGCGACCCCGCTGAGCTGGCCAAGTGGGAGGGACTGGACTGCCTCGCGCGAGCCGGCAAGCTGCTCCTGGAGGCAGGGTGGCTCGAAGACGAGGAACGTCAGACGATGCACGACGAGGCAGATGCCGAGATCGAGCGGGCAGTTGAATTCGCCCGGGAGTCACCACTGCCCGATCCGGATGAATTGCGACGCTTCGTCTATGGCGACTGAGGACGGGGATCCGCGCAGCCTGCAGGACGCCGTCGCAATTCTCAGAACCGGCGAACCATTGAACCCACGCAAGACTCGATAGCGCGACCCACGAGGAGATCCGTTGCCAGAACGCAAGATCAGCTTCAGCAAGGCCACGCTGGAAGCAATGATGGAGGAGATGGAGCGCGACCCGACCGTCTTTCTCATGGGAGAGGACATCGCCAAGCAGGGCGGCATTTTCGGCCAGTACAAGGGTCTCCCCGAGGCTTTCGGCTTGGAGCGCATCCGTGACTTCCCGATCAGCGAGGGCGTACTGATTTCCTCCTGCATAGGCGCAGCGTTGACCGGCACCCGGCCCGTCGCAGACATCCACTTCAGCGACTTTCTCACCTGCGCCATGGACGAGATGGTGAACCAGGCCGCCAAACTGCGCTTCATGACCGGTGGTCAGGCGAGCGTTCCCATGGTCGTCCGGGCACCTGAGGGAGCCGTGAAATCGGCTGCCGCACAGCATTCACAGAGCATCGAATCGTGGTTCATCCACACTCCGGGCTGGCGGGTGGTCTCACCGTCCAACGCTGCGGACGCCAAGGGCCTGCTCAAGACCGCGATCCGATGCGACGACCCGGTGCTGTACCTGGAACACAAGGCCCTCTACGCCGGGAAGGGTCCGGTACCCGAGGGCGAGCACCTCGTCCCGTTGGGACAAGCCAGGATCGCGCGCGAGGGTACCGACGTCACGGTCATCAGCTGGTCGCTTATGGTGAATCGGGCCCTGGAGGCTGCCGAACGGCTGGCCGAGGAAGGCACCTCGGTCGAGGTGATCGATCTGCGCTCGCTGAGTCCGCTGGACATGGAGACCATCGAGACCTCCGTACGCAAGACCCACCGTGTCGTCGTGGCACACGAGGCAGCGCGCTCGTGCGGTCTAGGTGCGGAGATCTCCGCCCGGATAGTGGAGAGCTGCTTCGCAGACCTGCACGCACCCATCGTCCGGGTGGCGAACCCTGACCTTCCGATCGCGTTCTCTCCAGCTCTGGAAAAGCTGACCATCCCTCAGGTCGACGACATCCTCTCCGCTACTCGGAAGGCCGCAGCATGAGTCACGATGTCGTGATCCCGCAACTGGGTCTGACCATGGAGACGGCTCTGCTGACGGTCTGGCACGTCAGCGAGGGTGACCAGGTGACAGCTGATCAGCTGATCGCCGACATCGCGACCGACAAGGTCGACCACGAGCTCTTGGCGCCGGTGTCCGGAACGATCTCGGGCCTGCACGCGACCGATGACGAGGAGGAGTTGCCGGTGGGCACCGTCATCGCCCGGATCGAGCCGGCGTAGGAGTGTCCGCGCCCGAGATGCGGCCGCAATGGGAGGGTCGCACCCTTGTCGTCACCGGGGGCGGCTCGGGGATCGGTGCAGCCGTCTGTCTGCAGGCCGCGACCAGAGGCGCAGCAGTCGTAGTCCTCGATGTCGACGCCGGGGCTGCGGCCCGGACTGCAGCGGAGTGCGGTCCCGGCGCGGTTCATACGCAGGTAGACGTCACTGACCCGCCGGCCATGTCCGCTGCGGTGCACCAGATCTGCACGAAAACTGGTGGTTCCGTGTGGGGACTGGTGACCTCGGCCGGCATCGTCAGCCCGCAGCCGATCGGGACGATCTCGCCTGACGAGGCGCGCCGGGTCCTGGCTGTCAACGTGATCGGAGTGATCAACTCCGTTCAGGCGGTCCTGCCATTCCTGTCGCGCGGCAGCGGGGTGGTCAACGTCTCTTCCGTTGCTGCGCACAGTGGCGGAGGGTTCTTCGGTGCATCGACCTACGCGGCCTCCAAGGCGGCCGTGATCGGTCTGACCCGCGGCGTGGCGCGTGAACTGGCAGGGACAGGAGTTCGCGTCAACTGCGTCGCGCCGGGGCCGGTGGATACCCCCATGCTGGAGACGGCCACACCGGCGGACCGATCACGAATCGAGGGGGCCGCGCTACTGGGCGCTCTCTCCACCCCCAAGGACATCGCCGCCGCCATCTGCTTCCTGCTCTCCGACGAGTCGGGGTCCATCACGGGGGAGACGGTCAACGTCAACGGCGGATCCTACTTCGGTTAGGTGCCCGTGCGACTGCCGCTGGTTGCCGCTACCCGTTCCACTTCCCCGGACATGCCGTCGGTGAAGTCGTCGTCCTTGGTGTCTTTGAGCAGCGCAGTCGCGCCTAGGCAGACCAGCGCAATGACTATCACGTACACCGAGATTGACCACGACGATCCGGTTTGGGCCAGCAGAGCGGTGGCTATCAAGGGGCTGATGCCACCACCCAGGACACCACTGAAGCTCTGCGCGAATGCCGCCCCGGAATAGCGGTAACGCACCCGGAACAGCTCGGGCAGGAATGCGCCCATCGGTCCATAGAGCACCGCGAAACACAGCACACCGACGACCAGCGCCAGCGTGATCAGCACTGGCTGGCCGGTCTCGAGCAGGGCGAACAGGGGGAAGGCCCACATGATTGCCAGGACGGCCGCAATCATTGCCATCCGCCGTCGACCCCAGCGATCTGACAAGGTCGCGAAGTAGAGCGTGGCCACCAACATCACGACGGCTGCAACCATTGTGGCTACGAGCATCGTGGTGCGGGACACGCCCACCGTCTCCGTCCCGTAGGACAGCGAGAACGTCATGATCGTGTAGTAGAGCGTGTAGGCCAAAATGAACGACAGCGTCCCCAGGATCAGCTCTCGGGGCTGCTTACGAACCAACTCGACGAACGGCACCCTGGACTGGTCCTGGGTGTTGAGGGCTGCCTGGAAAACCGGGGTTTCGGCAATCCGTGTCCGGATGTAGTAGCCGACCACCAGCAGCACCACCGAAAGCAGGAACGGAATCCTCCAGCCGTAGGCCTCGAAGTCCGCTGCCGACATCGTGGCGTTGAGCACGAGGAACAGCCCGTTGGCCATGATGAATGCGACGGCGGGACCGATCTGCGGGAATGCTGAGTAGAGCCCGCGCTTGCCCTTCGGCGCGTATTCGGTGGCCAGCAACACCGCCCCGGCCCACTCACCACCCAATGCGAGACCCTGCAGGAACCGGAAGATGACCAGGAGCAGCGGGGCAGCGACCCCGATCGAGTCGTAACTGGGGATCAATCCGACAGCTACCGTCGCTACGCCCATCACCAGCAGCGAGACGATGAGTGTCGTCCTGCGGCCCAGCCGGTCGCCGTAATGACCGAAGACGACCGCGCCGATAGGACGTGCAGCGAAACCAACAGCGAAGGTCCCGAAGGCCGCGAGGGTGCCTGCCGTCGAGGAGAACTCAGGAAAGAACACCTTGCCGAAGACGAGCGCTGCCGCCGTGGCATAGATGTAGAAGTCGTAGTACTCGATCGTGGTGCCGATGAAGCTGGCGGTTGCGATCCTCCGGCGCGAGGGTGCGCTGGTCAGATCGGACATGGGCGCTCCCTGAAGTGGATGGTAATGCCAATAATCCTATTGGTATGACCGCAGTTGGCGTCAAGGTTCACCGCATTAACAGGCAGCCCCGCAGTGACCGCTCGAATAAGTCGCTCTGACCGGTTTCGTCACCGCCATCACCGGCTTCCTACGAGCTCACGGTGAGGTCCAGCCGAAGTGGTCCACGGGGCCATGCCCCCGGCCGAGTTGCCATGGCGCGCCGCCCCCAATCGCCCGGGTCACGTATGCCTTGGCCTGCTGGAGAGCCTCGTACACATCAGCGCCCTGCGCCATGGCGGCGGCCGTGGCCGAGGCGAAGGTGCACCCGCTGCCGTGGTTGTTGGCCGTGTCGACGCGCGGCGCCCGCAGTTCGTAGGTCGACACCCCGTCCCACACGACGTCGACCGCCTCGTCGGCCGAGCCGAGCACCGCGTGCCCGCCCTTGACGACGACGACCGAAGGACCCAACGCCCCCAACGCGCGTGCTGCCTCGTGCTGGTCGGCGAGCGTACGGATCGCCGTACCGAGGAGCGCCTCGGCCTCACGGAGGTTGGGGGTCACCACGGACGCATGGGGAAGCAACGCCGCTACGTAGAGCCGCTCGGCCGGCGGATCGAGTAGCCGATCGCCACTGGAGGCGACCATCACCGGATCGACGACAAGGTTGGGCAACCGGCCCGCCGCGGCGAGGTCGGCGACCGCACGGACGATGCCGGCGGTCGCCAGCATGCCGGTCTTCACCGCGGCGACGGTGAGGTCGTCGAGCACCGCGTCGACCTGGGCGACCACGAAATCGGCGGGCACCGGATGGACGGCGCGGACACCCCGCGTGTTCTGCGCGGTGAGCGCAGTGATGGCCGAGGCGCCGTAGACGCCGAAAGCGGCGAAGGCCTTGAGGTCGGCCTGGACGCCCGCCCCGCCGCTGGAGTCGGAGCCGGCGATCGTGAGCGCGACGGTCGGCGTCACCGGGGTCCCTCCTGCAGGGCCGAGAGGTAGGCCGCAACGATCTGCGGCTCCCGCATTACCGTGCCCATCACCGCGACACCGCGCGCCCCCGCCTCCAGGCAGGCCGGCACGTCGGGCGGCTGGACGCCACCGAGCGCGTACACCGGAGGACCAAGAGCGGCCAAGACCGCCAGCTGCTCCATTCCCAGCGCCGGCCCGTATCCAGGCTTGGACGGCGTCGTGAACACCGGCGAGACCGTCACGTAGTCGCAACCCTCCACCCCCGCCCGCACCACCTCATCGCTGGAGTGGCACGAGCGGCCGACCAAGGGCGGCCGAGGCTCGGGAAAGGTGTCCTGCGACGACAGGTGCACGGCATCGCCCAGCGGGCCGGCGACCACAAGCACACCGCCCACCGGCTCGAGCACGGCAGCCAGCTCCGTTGCCAAGCGGGCCCGTTCCGTCGTGGACAGATCTTTCTCCCGCAGCACCACCGCCCGGGAACCGCACTGCACCGCCGTGGCGACCGTGTCCTGCAGCGGCCCGGTGCACAGCGACCGGTCGGTGAGGATCAACAGCCGCGGCAACCTCACAGCTCAGGCAGTCCTTGGATCGGTGTCGAGGCCTGCGCATGCCACCGGCGCGGAATGCGCCCGGCCCCTCGGGCCAGCCGACCGGCCTTCACCGCGTGCCGCATCGCCAGCGCCATCCCTTCGGCGTCGCGGGCCCGGGTCACCGCGGAGGCGAGCAGCACCCCGTCGCAGCCGAGCTCCATGGCCAGCGCGGCATCGGATGCCGTGCCGATACCGGCGTCGAGCACGACCGGCACCGTCACCGACTCACGGATGAGGGCGATGTTGTGGGGGTTGCGGATCCCCAGCCCGCTGCCGATCGGTGAGCCGAGCGGCATCACCGCCGCGCAGCCGGCGTCGGCGAGCCGTCGTGCCGTGATCGGGTCGTCGTTGGTGTACGGGAGCACGGTGAACCCATCGGCGACGAGCTGTTCGGCAGCGTCGAGCAGCTCGATCGGATCGGGCAGCAGTGTGTGTTCGTCCCCGATGACCTCAAGTTTCACCCATGCCGTGTCGAATGCCTCGCGGGCAAGGCGCGCGGTGAGCACCGCCTCTCGCGCGGTCATGCACCCGGCCGTGTTCGGCAGCAGCCGCACGCCGCACCGATCGAGCACCTCGAGCAACGACCCGCTCGTCGAGGCCTCCACCCGGCGCAGCGCCACTGTGACGAGTTGGGTCCCGGAAGCGACTACGACGCGCTCGAGAACCTCGAGGCTGGGCAGTCCACCGGTACCGAGCAGGAGCCGAGACCTGAACCCCTCGCCGGCGAGAACGAACGGATCGGCCGTCTCCTCCCGCTCGAGTGCGCCTGCCACGTCCTGGGTCGTCATCACCTCACCCTCCGGCCACCGGCGCGAGCACCTCCACGCTGTCCCCGGCCGTCAGGCGGGTTGCCTCCCAGGCGCCGCGGGGTACGACGTCGCCGTTCAGGGCCACCGCGATGTGGCGGTGCGCGTCGGTTCGTGCGCTAATCAGGACAGCCAGTGTGGCTCCCTCATCGACGTCGGCCGGGACACCGTTGACGGTCACCTGCATGTTGTCACCTCCGGAAGCGGTCTGCGGTGAATGGTGCCGCGAATGCGGGCAGGGTGCCGGCCACGAGCAGTTCGGCGATCGCCTCGCCGGTTACCGGCGCGAGCAGCACTCCGTTGCGGTAGTGCCCGGTCGCCAGGACCAGCCCCGGCAGCCCGGATGGTCCAAGCAGCGGCGCGTTGTCCGGCGTGCCTGGTCGCCACCGGGCGAGCGTCTCGGTCAACTCGAGCTCGGTGACGCCGGGAACCACCTCGATCGCATCGCTGAGCAGCTCGTGCACCGCGCCGGCAGTGACCGCCGCGTCGAAGCCCTTGTCCTCGACCGTGGCCCCGATGATCAATCCGTCCTTCGCGTACGGCACGAGGTAGACCGGCCGACCGCGCACGACGGCCCGGACCGTGCCGGTGAGCAGCCCGTCGGCCGCGCCCAGCCGCAGTATCTGTCCCTTGACCGGTCGGACGGGTAGGGCTGGAACACCGGGCAGCGACGCGCTCCAGGCGCCGAGTGCGAGCACGACGGCCCGGGCGGGCAGCTCGTCGCCGTCGGCCAACATGAGGCCCGTCGCCCGCCCGCCGGCACTGCGCAGGGCCTCGACCCGCGACCGGACAACGCGCACGCCGGCGGCCTGCGCTGCGCAGAGCAGTCCGGCGTGCAGTGCCCGACCATCGACGGAGTGGTCCCCCGCGATGTACGAGGCACCGCGCAACCGTGGGGTCAGGGACGGCTCGCGGCGCCGGGCCTCGCGCGGGGACAGGCGTTCGGCGGACAGCCCTAATTCTCGGTGAAACCCGTGCAGCACATCGAGTGCCCGAAGGTCATCGGCGTCGAACCCGACCACCAGCGTGCCGACCGACCGCAGACCGACGTCGATGCCACTGGCCCGCTCGACCTCCTCGACGAATGCGGGGAAGCGTGCGAGTGCTGCCCGGCACAGCTCGAGGAGCCGCTCCTCGCCGTACGCGGCCTCGCTCACCGGCGCCAGCATCCCGGCCGCGGCGTGTGAGGCTCCGGCGCCCGGGGCGTCGTCGACGACCGCCACGGACATCCCGCGCTGGGCGCACCGCCACGCGACGGTGAGCCCGATCAACCCAGCGCCGGTGACCGCGACGTCCATCACTGGTGGCCGTCCAGCGCGCGCACCAGCTGTCTCGTCGCGGCCGCGGGATCTTTCGCCGCGGAGACGGCGGCGACGACGGCGACGCCGCGTGCCCCGGCGGCCAACAGCTCCGGCACCCGCTCGGCAGTCACCCCGCCGATCGCGATGACCGGCACCGCCACCGCATCGGCCACGGCCGCGATGCCCCCCGGTCCCAGCGGAGCCGGCAGGCCGCTCTTGGTCGTGGTCAGGTACGCCGGCCCCACGCCGAGATAGTTCGCGCCCGCCACGACGAGCTTTCTGGCATGTTCCGGGTCGCGGGCCGTCCCGCCGATCACGTGTTGCGGCCCGGCCACCCGACGCACCGCGGAGACGGGGAGGTCCTCCGCGCCGAGGTGGGTGCCCTGCGCCCCGATCGCGCACGCCACGTCGACCCGATCGTTGACGATGCAGGTCGTTCCCTGGGCCGAGCAGATTTCCATGACCCGGCGGGCGAACTCGTACAGCTCGAGATCGGTGCAGTCCTTGGCGCGCACCTGCACCACTCGAGCCCCGGCCCCGACCGCGGCGGCAACAACATCGAGCGCGTCGCGGCCTCCGCGCGCGTCGGTAATGAGGTGCAGTCCGTCCAGCACGCTGCTCATCGGACCGCTGTTCGCTTGCGGTGCCGGCGTACGGCGGGCAGCCCGACAATCGCGGTGAGAACCATGGCGACGGCCAGGCTGACCAGGGAGGCCGACAGCCCGTTGCCGGGATCGATGCCGAGGTCTGCCTGACGCGCCGACCACCACGCGGTCCAACCGGCGCCGGGCCCGGCGAAGAAGGTCGGCAGGGTGAGCTGGTAGGCGGCGAAGCCGACGGCCCAGGGCAGCAGCAGCAGCGGTCTGGCCGGGGCCGCCTCCGAGACGTCCCAAGGTCCACGGGGCAGGACGTAATAGGCGACGATGAGTACGCCGACGAGCGGGACGAACACCGATCCGATCAGGAACAGGAACGGCTCGTAGGCCACGATGTCGAAGCTGAAGGCCAGCAGCGTCGCCACGGCACCCACGGCCCCGGCGAGAATCCGGCGGTCAAGGCGCGCTGCGATGTTCTGACTGGAGACCGCGGTGGAGTAAATGTTGGCGAACGCCTCGTCCAGCTCGATCACGACCAGCACGAGCAGGGCCAGCGCCCCCAGCGGCACAGCGAGCAGGGCATCGATCACGTCGAGGCCGCCCGTGCCGTAGGCCAGGAGCGCCAGCACGCCAAGGGTGAAGAAGGCGATGGTTGCCGTGCCGTAGCCGAGGGCCGCGCCGACTCCGGCGGTCCGCGCGTCGCGGGCATGGCGGGTGTAGTCGGCGGCGAGTGGTGCCCAGGACACGGGAAGGGCGATCACGACGTCCACCGCGGTCCAGAACGACATCGCGTTGCCGTCCCCCGTCGATTCGGGCAGCGGCTGGCGAAGCACCTGGACGTACAGGTAGATCATGGCGGCCAGGGCGACCCAGACCGCGTACCGGGCCACCAGGCGCACGACGCCCAACGGGCGCAGGGCCATGAGGGTGGCCAGTATTCCGGCAGCCACGACGAAGGGCCATCGCGGCGCGTCCAGGATGCGCGAGGCGGCCTCGGCGATCACCACGATCTCGAATGTGGCCCACCCCAGGCACTGGATGAGGTTCGCCACCGTCGGCAGGTACGACGCGCGGCGGCCGAGAAGGCCACGCAGCAGCACCATCGCCGGTGCACCCTCGCGGGCGCCCGGGGCCGCGGCAAGGCCGAGCAGGATGGCACCGATCGCGGCTCCCACGACGATAGCAAGCAGCGTCACCCCGAGAGGGCGGTTGGGCAGGACGACATAGACGGCGGCAACGGGCAGCAGCAGGCTGATCCCGAGGTTGCCCCAGAACGCGGTGGTGGACGCGACCCCGAGCGGCCGGGGCGGAGCCTGGTCGAGGGTCAGCGGCGCCTCGGAGACTTCGCGGCGGACAGATGGGACGACCTTGCTCATGTGCGCTCCCTACGCCGGTATTACCCGGTCAGGTTCCAACGGTCGGCGGCATGTGTAGCCGCCCTCTCAGCCCGGTACCTCCGAGCTCCCGTAATGCGCCAATCAGACTACGCCTGCCTCGTTACACTCGCCGCCGTGCCGGTCGCCGACCTTCCGCTGCGCCATCCGGCCGCCTGGTCACGAGCGACGCGACACCCGTTCCTCGCCGCGGTCCGCGCCGGCACGGTGCCGGATGCCGCATTCGACGGGTGGCTCGTGCAGGACTACCGGTTCGTCTGCGACCTGCTGTGGTTCCAGGGACGGCTGCTGAGCAGGGCGCCGCGACATGCGCAGGAAGTTCTCGCCGACGGCGCCGTGGCGCTCGTCGATGAGCTTGCCTGGTTCGAGCGGCGGGCGGCGGCGCGCCGCCTGGACCTTGACGCCGGTTCGCGGACTGCTACCGCTGCTTATGCGGCGTTGCTCCGGCGTCTTGACGGTGCCCACGTCGCCGTCGCCCTCGTCGGACTGTGGGCACTCGAGCGCGTCTACCTGGACGCGTGGACCTACGCCTGCCCCGGTGCCCCGGAGTACCGCGAGTTTGTCGAGCACTGGACGACCCCAGAGTTCGCCGCCTATGTCGCGGAGCTTCAGCGGAGCGCCGACGCCGCGGTCGGAACCGCTGAGGATGGCCAGCACGTCGAGGCCATCTTTCTGGAGGTCGTCGCGGCGGAGTCCGGCTTCTGGGACATGGCGTGGCCAGGCCGGGCGCGGTGAGCCTGGCGCGGCGGCTGTGGGAGGACAACGCCGATCTCGCCGCGGCGGCGCTCGCCCACCCGTTCGTCCGCGGTCTGGCCGACGGAACGCTGCCCCGCGCCGTCTTCGCCGGCTACGTCGCTCAGGACAGCTTCTTCCTCGAGTCCTTCGCCCGGGCGTACGCGCTCGCACTCGCCCACAGTCCTGATCGCGCGTCCCTCGACGACTTCGCCGATCTGTTGACCGGCGTCGGTGAAGAACTCCGGCTCCATGCCTCCTACGCGCAGCGGTGGGACATTGACCTGCCGACCGTCACGCCGACGGCTGCGACGCTGGCCTACACCGACTTTCTGCTGGCGACTGCCTCGCTCTGCGGCGTGGGGCTGACGTGCGCCGCGATGACACCCTGCATGCGGCTCTACGCCTACCTCGGTCAGTCGCTCGGCGCGGACTCCAGTGACCACGACTATGCCGAATGGGCCACCACGTACGGCGATCCGGCCTTCGAGGAGCTTGCGGCCAGGCTGGAACGCCTGCTCGACGCGCACGCGGCGGACAGCGAGCCTGTGCGCAACACCTATCGGCGGGCGATGCAGCTTGAGGTCGGATTCTTCGACGCGGCCTACCGCGGCGCTTGACCGACTCCTGCGATCGAACTGTTCCGCGGCAACAACCATTACGACGACCGACTATGACAACCGAGGTTAGCTCTAGGGCAGCGTTGTCACCGGTTCTGCGACCTGGGCAAGGCCTGCAACGACGGTGCCCGCCGTATCCGGAAGCGCTGCCGCAGTGCGAGGCGCGCAGCGTGGTCACCGCACATGCCGTGTACGGCCGGTCCTGGAGGCGTCGCCGAGGAACACAGGTAAACCCCATCCAGCGGCGTCCGATAGGTCGACCACCGTGGCACGGGACGAGCCAGCATCTGCAGGAACGAGGTCTCCCCCGCGCTGATGTCTCCGCCCACGTAGTTCGGGTCGTAGTCGGCCATCTGGGCGGCAGTCATGGTGTGTCGCCCCATCACCAGGTCACGGAATCCCGGTGCGGCGGCCTCGATCTGATCCTCGATGACCTGTGTCATGTCCACAGTGGATCTTGCAGGTACATGGCAGTACGCCCAGACGACGTGTCCGCCCTCGGGCGCGCGGCTGGGATCGGGCACCGTTGGCTGCACGGTGAGGACGAACGGGTGTTCGGGGTGGCGACCTGCCGCGACATCTGCTTCGGAGGTCGCTATCTGCTCGTAACTTCCGCCCAGGTGGATGGTCCCGGCCCGCGCCACGTCCGGATTCGTCCAGGGAACCGGCCCCGACAATGCCCAGTCCACCTTGCACACACCCGGCCCATAGCGGAAGCGCTGCAATGCTTTCCGGTAGCCGCCCGGCAGCCGATCGGGACCAGCCATTCGGAGAAAGCTGTCCGGTGCGACATCGAGCAAGATGGCGCGGGCGGGAGGCAGCTCGTCGAGACTGCCGATCTCGTGGTCGGTCACGACCTCGCCCCCCGAGGCGACCAGCGCGGCGACCATCGCATCACTGAGCGCCTGCGAGCCGCCGGCAACGACGGGCCAGCCGACGGCGTGGCTCAGCAGCATCAGGACCAGGCCCAGACCTCCGGTCACCGGCCGATCCAGGCGCATCATGCTGTGCGCCGCGCACCCGGCCAGCACTGCCCGCGCCCGATCGTCCTCGAAGCGCCCGGCCAAGGACTTCGCACTGCGCAGTCCGTACTTGGCGAAGTGCAACGCCGCCGGCCAACCCGACGTCGGCACCCGGCGGAAGGTGCCCAACAGCGTCGCCAGCAGTCGCGGCGCATCAGCGACCAACGGGGCCAGGAGTCGCTGGTAGGACGGTCCGTCCGGTCCGAGCGAAGCGGCCGTACGGGCTAGATCCCGATGGATCAGCACGGCACGGTCGTCGGAGAGTGGATGGGCGAAGGGCAGCTCCGCATGGACCAGTTCGACGCCATGGGCAGCGAGGTCGAACTCGGCGAAGAACGGCGAGATCGCGACCATCGGATGCGCCGTCGAGCAGGTGTCGTGCACGAATCCTGGCTCGGTCAGGGCCGCCGTGCGCGTTCCGCCGCCCCAGGTGGGCGCCCGCTCGTACACCCGTACAGACAGCCCCGCCGCAGCCATTCGCAGGGCGGCCGCGAGGCCGTTCGGCCCGGCGCCAACCACGACCGCGTCGAGGTCAGTCACCGTGCTCATGCCAACCGCACAGTTTCCTCGATCACTGCATCAGCGGCGGCGTACGGGTCGAGCTCCCCGCCCACCACGCGTGCTGCCAGAGCGCTCAGCGCGGCCGAGCCGTGCACGTCGCCCATCCGCGCCCGCAGCGCTGCGACCGCGATCGCCTCGATCTCGGCCGCCGCTCGCTCCTGTTGGCGGCGGGCGCGTTCTCCGGAGGCGTCGAGCCACTGGCGGTGCTTGTCCAAGGCCGTGACCACATCCGCGATACCTTCGCCCCTGGATGCCACGGTGGACAGGATCGGTGGTCGCCAAGCGCCCGCCGCGGAGTGCCGCCCGCCCAGGGACAGCATGTAGCGCAGGTCGCGGACGGTCTGTTGTGCCCCGTCGCGGTCGGCCTTGTTGACGACGTACAGATCGGCGACCTCGAGGATTCCGGCCTTGGCGGCCTGGATGCCATCACCCATGCCCGGGGCCAGGAGGACCATGGTGGAGTCGGCGAGTTGGGCGATCTCGACCTCGGCCTGTCCCACGCCGACGGTCTCGATGAGCACGACATCACAGCCCGCCCCATCCAGGACGCGAAGGGCTTGCGGCGTGGCCCAGGCCAATCCGCCAAGATGACCGCGCGAGGCCATGGAGCGGATGAACACCTCGGGGTCCAGGGCATGCTCCTGCATCCGCACCCGGTCCCCGAGCAAGGCGCCTCCGGAGAACGGCGATGACGGGTCGACCGCAAGCACCCCCACCCGCTTACCGGCAGCGCGGAACTCGGTGACCAGAGCAGTGGTCGTGGTCGACTTTCCCACCCCCGGCGGTCCGGTCAGTCCGATGATCTGGGCATGGCCCACGTGCGGGACGAGCGCAGCGGAGACCTCGCGGAGTTTGGGACTGACGTCTTCGACCAGAGAGATCAGCCGCGCGACCGCACGGGCCTGGCCCTGGCGGGCACGAGCAACCAGATCCCCGACGTCGGCCTCTCGCCGATCGGAGCGTCTGCTGCGGTACGGGGTTGCGGTCTCCTGGGCCCTCACCCGCGGATGGGTACCTTGACGATCAGGGCATCGCCCTGCCCGCCGCCCCCGCACAGCCCTGCCGCACCTACCCCGCCACCGCGGCGGCCGAGCTCCAACGCCAGGTGCAGCACCAGGCGTGCCCCGCTCATCCCGATCGGGTGACCGAGGGCGATTGCGCCTCCGTTCACGTTGACCCGGTCCTCGTCGACGCCGAGCTTCCGGGTTGACACGATTCCCACCGCGGCGAAGGCCTCGTTGATCTCGAGCAGGTCGAGGTCGGTGGGCTGGATGCCTTCCTTGGCACAAGCCGCCTTGATCGCATTGGCCGGCTGCTCGTGCAGTGAGGTGTCCGGCCCGGCAACCACTCCGTGCGCACCGATCTCGGCGATCGGGGGGAGTCCGAGTTCTGCGGCCTTGGCGGCGGACATCACGACGACTGCGCAGGCGCCGTCGGAGATCTGCGAGGCCGAGCCTGCAGTGATCGAGCCCTCGTTGGCGAAGGCTGGGCGCAACTTGGCCAGGCTGTCGGCGGTCGTGTCGACTCGGATGCCCTCGTCGGTGCTGAACTCGATCGGGTCGCCCTTGCGCTGCGGGATCTGCACCGGGACCAGCTCGTCGTCGTACAGGCCGTTCTTGGCTGCGAGTGCTGCCTTCTGGTGGCTGGCGGCGGCGAAGGCGTCCTGCTCCTCACGGGTCAGGTTGTAGCGATCGTTGTAGGACTCGGTGGACGCGCCCATGGCGACCTGGTCGAAGGCGCAGAACAGCCCGTCATAGGACATCGAGTCGATCAGTGCGACATCCCCGAACTTGGTCCCCTCGCGAGACTTCGGCAACAGATGTGGGGCATTGGTCATGGATTCCATGCCGCCGGCGACGACGATCTCGAACTCCCCGGCCCGGATCAGCTGATCGGCCAACGCGATGGCGTCCAGGCCGGACAGACACACCTTGTTGACAGTCAGGGCCGGGATCGTCATGGGGATGCCACCTTTCATGGCGGCCTGACGGGCGGTGATCTGGCCGGCACCGGCCTGCAGGACCTGGCCCATGATCACGTACTGGACCTGGTCACCTGAGATACCGGCGCGCTCGAGAGCGCCCTTGATGGCTATCCCGCCCAGGTCGGCCCCGGAGAACCCCTTGAGCGAACCGAGCAGCCGACCCATCGGCGTACGCGCGCCCCCGACGATGACCGAACCCGACATGACCCGTCCCTTCGACAGCGGTGAAGGCATTGGCCGACAACGACACGGCCCGCACTGAGCACCGCCCAGTCTACCGATCCGCCCAGAACGCGGGCGGGAGTGCAGAATCGACATCGTGTTCACCCATCTCGATCATGTTGGCATCGCCGTCCCCGACCTCGATGCGGCGCTTGCCTTTTACGCCGAGACCTTCGACCTGCGGTCAGTGCACGAAGAGGTCAACGAGGAGCAGGGAGTCCGCGAGGCGATGCTCATGGTCGGGGACTCGGGTGGCTGCATCCAGCTGCTCTCCCCGTTGCACCCGGATTCGGTGCTGGCCAGGTTCCTGGAGCGATCCGGGCCCGGAATCCAACAAGTGGCTTACCGAGTGACCGACATCGACGAGGTCTGCGCGACGTTGCGCGAGCGCGGCTTGCGGCTCATCTACGACTCCCCCAGGCGCGGTACGGCGAACTCCCGGGTGAACTTCATCCACCCCAAGGATGCCGGCGGGGTCCTGGTCGAACTCGTCGAGCCCGCCGCGGTGCCGGTGGACCAGAGCTGACCAGGGCGATGCCACGTCCCCTTGCTGAGCTGATCGACCCGGGCTGGGCGGCCGGACTGGAACCGGTGGCCGATGTCGTCACCGCGATGGGTGGTTTCCTGCGCGCCGAGATCGCCGCCGGGCGCTCTTACCTGCCAGTCGGCCAGCACGTCCTGCGCGCATTCGAACGACCGTTGGCCGACGTGCGGGTGCTGATCGTCGGTCAGGACCCGTACCCGACGCCGGGGCATGCGGTCGGCCTGTCGTTCTCGGTCGCCCCTGACGTACGGCCGATTCCGCGGAGCCTCAGCAACATCTATCGCGAGCTCTCCGCCGATCTCGGGGTCGACCCACCGCCGCACGGGGACCTGTCGGCTTGGTCGGATCGCGGGGTCCTGCTGCTCAACAGATGCCTGACCGTGCAGCCGGGCAACTCTGGCGCGCACCGGGGCAAAGGCTGGGAGAAGGTGACCGACCGGGCCATCGATGTGCTCGTGGCCCGGGACCAGCCCTTGGTGGCGATCCTCTGGGGCAAGGACGCGCAGACGCTGCGCCCCCGGCTGGGCACGGTTCCGGTGGTGGCCAGCGTCCACCCGAGTCCCATGTCGGCCGATCGGGGTTTCTTCGGCTCCCGCCCATTCAGCCAGGTCAATGCGCTGCTTGCCGCACAAGGTGCCGCACCGATCGACTGGAGTCTCCAGTGATGCCGTCGGCCGCAACGTCCGAGCGACGGTACGCAATCACGGTCGCGACTTCGGACGCAGCGGCCGACGAGGCTCAGCAATGACCGAAACTGCCTTAGTCACGGGGGCGAGCGGGTACGTCGGGGGTCGGCTCGTCCCCGCGCTGCTGGAGGCTGGCTGGTCAGTACGGGCTATGGCGCGCAAGGCTTCCCGTCTGCGCGATTATCCCTGGGCCGCAGACGTCAGGGTCGTCGAGGGCGACGTCCTGGAGCCGGCCAGCCTTGCGCCAGCTCTCGACGGTGTCGACGTCGCCTACTACCTGGTGCACGCCATCGGTTCCGGCTCGGACTTCGAGACGACCGATCGTCGGGCTGCAGAGAATTTCGCAACCGCGGCACGGGCAGCGGGCCTGGGCCGGATCGTGTACCTGGGCGGGATGACCCCCGAAGGGGAGGAACTCTCGCCACACCTGCGCAGCCGTGAGGAGGTCGGCCAGATCCTGCTCGACAGCGGGGTCCCGGCGGCGGTGCTGAAGGCTGCTGTCGTGCTGGGAAGCGGCAGCGCGAGTTTCGAGATGCTGCGGCACCTAACAGAGCGCCTGCCGGTGATGGTCACGCCGAAGTGGGTCGATGTGCGGATCCAGCCGATTGCCATCCGCGACGTCTTGCATTACCTCGTCGGCGCAGCAGGCCTACCGGCCGAGGTCAACCGAAGCTTCGACATCGGTGGTGCGGACGTAGTGACCTACCGGAACATGATGCAGGACTATGCCCGCGTCGCCGGGCTGCCCCGCCGACGGATCATCGGCGTTCCGGTTCTTACCCCCACCTTGTCAGCGCACTGGGTCGGGCTCGTGACGCCTGTTCCGGGAAGCTTGGCCAAACCGCTGGTGGAGAGCCTCAGGAACACCGTCGTGGCCCGCGAGCACGACATCGCGGTTTTCGTTCCGGATCCACCGGAGGGACTGCTGGGGGTCGAGGAAGCAATCCGGCGGGCCTTGGCGAGGATTCGCGACGCCGATGTCAAGACACACTGGTCCAACGCCTCGGTCGCCGGGGCCTGCAGCGACCCGATGCCGACCGATCCCGAGTGGGCGCGCGGAGACCTGTACGTCGATGACCGGAGCAGCGTCGTGGCCGCACCACGGCAGGCACTCTGGGAGGTCATCGAAGGAATCGGCGGTAGCGCCGGCTGGTACTCCTGGAAGTTGGCCTGGCGGGTCCGCGGCATCCTGGATCGGCTGTGGGGTGGCCCAGGATTGCGCCGCGGGCGTCGCAGTCCGTATGACCTGCAAATCGGCGACGTCGTGGACTGGTGGCGGGTGGAGGAGATCGTGGACGGCGAGGTGCTGCGGCTGCGCGCCGAGATGCGGGTCCCCGGCCGGGCTTGGCTCGACCTGGGCATCGAGACCGACGATCAGGGCCGGACGGTGTACCGCCAGCGAGCGGTCTATGCGCCGCGAGGTCTGCTCGGCCGGGCCTACTGGTGGGCTGTGTGGCCCTTCCACGGGTCCGTCTTCGGCGGGATGCAGCGCAACATTGCCGCTCGCGCCGAGCAGGTCGCTCGCGACGGTTCCGGCCCGCGCTGGAAGCCCTCCGGGACTCCGCCGAGATCCGGGTCAGCCGCATAACACCCGTCCTGAGCGCATGTCCGGTGAAGCGACGGGTGCAACCGGCACAGGACGGGTGGCCTGCACTCGCCGGCGCGAGTCCAGGCCCCTCAGCGCAGGGCCGGTGCCACTTCACTCTCGAACAGCTCGATCCCGCTCCGGTCGTAGGCCGCCTCGGCGAAGTAGCAGATCGCGTACGTCATCCCCATCTCCTGCGCCGCCGTGAGGGCCTCGATGATCTGATCGGGGGTGCCCACAGCCGGACCGGAGCGCGCATCTTCGACCGCCTTGTCGGCTCGGGCATCGCCCACGATTGCGCGGTAATGGTCCCCGAACCACTCAAGCCGCGTATCCACTTCGGCCTGATCAGCACCGATGACCACGTTGTAGTTGGCACTGCGGGTGATCTCGGAGAAGTCCCGGCCGAGATCCTTGCAGTGGCCCTGCAGGACCGACGACTTGTGCGCGAATACATCCGGGGTCCCGTCGAAGTTCGTGTATGCCGCGTTCTGGGCAGCGATTCGGAGGGTCTTCTTCTCCCCGCCACCGGCGATCCACAGCGGAATCCCGCCGTCCTGCAACGGCAGCGGACGGCAGATCGCACGCTCGACCTGATAGTGCTCCCCGTCCAGAGACGCCGTGCCCGTCTCCCACAGCTGGCGCATGATCTGAACGCCCTCATCCAGCATGCCCAACCGGATCCCGGCGCGCGGGAAGCCGTATCCGTAGGCGCGCCACTCGTTCTCGTACCACCCCGCGCCGATGCCCATCTCCAGCCGACCGCCGCTGATGATGTCCACGGTCGCCGCGACCTTGGCTAGATAGGCAGGGTTCCGGTAGGCCATGCAGGTACACATCTGGCCTAGTCGCACCCGGGACGTGCTCGCTGCCAACGCCGACATCAGCGTCCAAGCCTCGTGGGTGGCCTCATCGGTCGGCTTCGGCACGGTGTGGAAGTGGTCGTAGACCCACACCGACTCCCAGGTGTCCCCGGAGTCGGCGTGTTCGGCCACCGAGTGCATAACCGACCACTGCTCGGCCGGATCGATGCCAGCGAGGTCGAGTCGCCAGCCCTGCGGCACGAAGAGTCCGAAGCGCATGCCTCCAACTTACGACGCCCTACCCGCGAGGCCCCGCCCCGGTCATGCCTGGGACGGCTACCGCCGTACGTCGAAGGCGTCTTGGCCACGCCCTTTGGCGTCTGCTCAGTTAGGTTCCACCCGTGAAGCAGATCTCCGAGGCGATCCTGGCGGATTCGTTGGCCGACATCGCCGACCTGCCGCTTCCGGACTCCTATCGCGCCGTCGTCGTGCGCGAGGAGGATCAGGAGATGTTCGGCGGGATGTCCTCACGCGACAAGGATCCCCGCAGATCGCTGCACATCCAGGACGTCCCGACCCCGGAACTCGGTCCGGGCGAGGCGTTGATCGCGGTCATGGCCAGCGCGGTCAACTACAACACCGTCTGGACCTCGATTTTCGAGCCGGTCTCGACGTTCGGGTTCCTCAAGCGGTACGGCCGAGTCTCGGCACTCACCAAGCGCCACGACCTGCCCTATCACGTCGTCGGCTCGGACCTGTCCGGCGTCGTCGTACGGGTCGGCGTCGGGGTGAACAACTGGAAGCCGGGCGACGAGGTGGTCGCCCACTGCCTATCCGTCGAGCTCGAGGACTCGGCCGGTCACGACGACACGATGCTCGATCCGCAGCAGCGGATCTGGGGCTTCGAGACGAACTTCGGCGGCCTGGCCGACCTCGCCCTGGTCAAGTCCAACCAGCTGATGCCCAAGGCCAAGCATCTGACCTGGGAGGAGGCAGCCTGTCCGGGACTGGTCAACTCCACGGCCTACCGCCAGTTGGTGGGCAAGCATGGTGCCGCGATGAAGCAGGGCGACATCGTGCTCATCTGGGGAGCCTCAGGCGGCCTCGGTTCCTACGCCACGCAATTCGCGCTCAACGGTGGAGGCATCCCGGTCTGCGTGGTCAGCAGCCCGGACAAGGCCGAGCTCGTCCGGCGGATGGGGGCCGATCTGGTCATCGACCGCAGCGCCGAGAGCTACCAGTTCTGGAAAGACGAGCACACCCAGGACCCCAAGGAGTGGCAGCGCTTCGGCGCCAAGATTCGCGAGCTCACTGGCGGCGAGGCTCCCGACGTCGTCTTCGAGCACCCCGGACGGGAGACCTTCGGGGCCTCGGTGTACGTCACCCGGCGCGGCGGCACGATCGTCACCTGCGCCTCGACCAGCGGTTTCCTGCACACCTATGACAACCGTTATCTCTGGATGAACCTCAAGCGGATCATCGGTTCGCACTTCGCCAACTATCGAGAGGCGTGGGAGGCCAACCGGCTGATCGCCCGCGGAGCCATCCATCCCACGTTGTCGAATGTCTACGCGCTCGAGGACGTCGGGCAGGCGGCTTACGACGTACACCGCAATCTTCATCATGGAAAGGTCGGAGTCCGTTGTCTTGCACCGGAGAACGGGCTGGGCGTACGTGATCACGAACTTCGCGAGCGGCTCGGGGACAAGCTGCATCGGTTTCGTAACACCTGACCAGCGACTTTCGCCAGCATGAAAGTATGGGGGCCATGGATCGCGACAACCCCCACGACATTTTCCAGCAAGACGGCGCGGCGCACAGCTTCGACGTCGTCATTCGCGGCTATGACCGCTCGCAGGTACATGACGTCGTCGACCGGTTAGACGCCGAGCTCCGGGTCGCCCTGGCCGACAAGGACGCCTCAGCCGCCCGAGCCGCCGAACTGGCCAGTCATCTCGGCGGCGCCCAAGCTGAACTGGAATCTCTGCGCCAGAAGGCTGAATCCGCGGCCGCACCCAACTTCGAATCCATGGGTGCGCGTATCTCGCACATGCTCAAACTGGCCGAGGAAGAGGCCAATGACATCCGGCGCAGCGCGCTCGAGGGCCAGACCCGTGCCCAGGCCGAACTCAAGGCCACCACCGAGGAGGGCGAGCGGGTCCGCACCGAGGCGCATGCCCAGGCCAAGCGGATGACCGAGGAAGCCCAAGCCGAAGCACGTCGGGTGACCGTGGAGGCCAAGGATGCCGCCGCCAAGACGGTCGCCGAGGCCAAGAAGCAGTCCGACGAACTCAACGGACGCGCCCGCGCAGCCGTCGAACAAGCCGAGATGGCCAGCAAGGCCCGGGTGGCCAAGATCGAGGAGGACTTCCAACTCGCACAGAAGGCTCGCCGGGCGGAGGCCGCCCGCGTGGAACAGGAGCGCGACCAATCCTCGCGCCGCGACGCCCAGAACCGGATCGAGCAGGCCCAGCGCCGCTCCGATGAGATGGTGGCTGCCGCCAAACAGCGGGTCACCGACCTAGACGCCCAACGAACCGAACTCCATGCCCGGTTGAATCAGGTGCGCGAACTGTTGAGCAAGCTCCCCGAGATCGGTCCCGCAACGGTCATCGAAGCCAACGACGCTGCGTCCAAGCCGAAGCCGCCAGCGCCGCAGGCGCGCAACGGGCCGCCCGAAACTCCGGAGAACGCCGCGGCGGCCAGTGCACCGGATCCGAAGGTCGCGGCAGCGGCGGATTCAGCTAAGGAGCCGGCGAACTCAGGGCCAGATGTTAACTCAGGGTCAGCTGACACAGAGCGTGAGATCGATCCGCCGACCGACGTTCAGGGGACTCCGCCGCCTCCGCCGGCAACGCCGCCCAGTTGGCCGGCGAACGCGCCGACCCAGGCCATCCCGATTCCCCGTCAGGGCTGAGCCGGCTGGTAGTAGTCCGGTAGGGGGTAGGCGGCGGGATTGAGCCGGGCGACGATCTCGTCGAGCACCCGCTCGGTATGACCGACGAACAGGTGCCTGGCGCCCTCGACCGCGACCACCTCGGCCTGTGGGATCGCGGAGAACCGCTGGCGGGCGGCCGCCGGCCTGAGATAGTCGTCGAACTCCGGTACGAGGGCGACCACCGGCTTGCCTGATTCCGCCCAGACGTCCAGATCGCCCGCCGTCGCGTAACGCAATGGCGGGGAGATCAGGATGGCCCCGCAGATCCCGGGGTCGCAGCCATACTTCAAGGTGAGATCGGTACCGAACGACCAGCCGACCAGCCACGGCTGGGACAACTCGATGAATTCGGCGTACTCGATCGCCGCGGCCACGTCGAAGCGCTCCTGGATCGCGTGCGAGAACTCCCCCGCCGAGCGACCGTGCTCGCTCTTGGTGCCTCTGGTGTTGAACCGCAGTACAGCGAAGTCAGCCAGCGCGGGTAGTCGGTTGGCAGCCTTGCGGAACAGGTGGCTGTCCATCATCCCGCCTTCGGTGGGCAGCGGATGCACGCAGATCATCGTCCCGACGGGGAGACGGGACTGCGGAAGGGCCAGTTCGGCGACCAGGTCGAGACCGTCGGCGGTCTGCAGGGTGAGCGGCTGCCGACGCGAGGGCAGAACCGTTGTCCCGCGGATCTGGATCGGGGGTTGCTGATTTACCCCAGCCAACGCACTATCTGGGCTCCGCCCGTCCGATATCACCAGTGGCTCCGGCCAGGATTGCGGCGTCGACGCGAGTGCCAGCACGTACGGTGCCAATGCCTGCGGTCCCCCGCTGCTGCGTCCTCCGCCGCCCACACCACCAGATGTGGTGTGGCGGGGCGGATCTCGTGATCGCAGCCCGGACACCGATAGGTCTTCGTACTCGCGGCGCCCGTGACCGGGCGGACGACCCAGTCGCCGTCGAAGCCCGACTCGTGCTGATCGCCCATGAAGGGCTCGGCCGCGTCCCCTTTTTCTGTGGCAGGCCGCTCGCGGGGCCTGGAACGGCGTGGCATCAGTGCGTGTAGTCGCGAAAGCCCTTGCCGGTCTTGCGGCCCAGGTAGCCCGCCGTGACCAGATGCTCCAGCAGTGTGGCGGGCGCGAATCCCGGTTCCCGGAACTCCAGATAGAGCGTCCGTTGGATCGCCAGCGCTACATCCAGGCCCACGACGTCCAGTAGCTCGAACGGGCCCATGGGATAACCGCATCCCACTTTCATTGCCGAGTCGATGTCATCGGAGGTCGCGTAGTGGGCCTGGAGCATCTTCACCGCGTCGTTGAGGTACGGAAAGAGTAGTGCGTTGACGACGAACCCGGCGCGATCGGCGCAGGTGGCCGGATGTTTGCCGAGTCTTGTGCAGAACTCCTGCGCGGTCGGGACGATGTCGACGGCAGTCGAGATCGTCGGGACGATCTCGACGAGCTTCATCACGGTCGCGGGGTTGAAGAAGTGCAGCCCGACGACGTCGCTCGGGCGCTCACTGGCCCTGGCGCACTCCACGACTGGGAGGCCGGACGTGGTAGTGGCAAGAACGGCACCGGGTTTGGCGATCTCGCCGAGATTGGCGAAGAGCACCTGCTTGACGCTCAGGTCTTCGATCACCGCCTCGACGATCAGGTCAGCGGAAGCCAGGTCGTCGAGGTCGGTCGTCCCGGTGACCCGAGCCAGTGCAGCGTCGCGCTCGGCCTGCTCCAGACGTCCTCGGCCGACCGCCTTGTCCGAAGACGTGGCCAGCGCAGCGATCACGCCCTGGACCTTGTCCTTGCTCCGCGCGACGAAGCAGACCTCGTAGCCACCTCTCGCGAAGACCTCGATGATCCCGGTGGCCATCGTGCCGGAGCCGACGACGCCGACCTGTTGCACGGTCCGCGTGGTGACCTGCTCCTCCGATGCTTCGGGGGTCTGGGAATCGTCGATGACCTGTGGACTGTCGCGTTCGGCGTAGCTGTAGAAACCGCGGCCGGATTTCCGGCCGAGCAGGCCGGCGGTCACCATCTGCTTGATCAGCGGGCTCGGAGCATGCAGCCGGTCACGCGACTGCTTGTACATCGTGTCGAGGCTCTCGTAGGCGGTGTCGATGCCGATCAGGTCCATCAGGGCCAACGGCCCCATCGGCAGACCGCAGCCCAGCCGCATCGCTGCGTCGATGTCTTCCCTTGTGGCGTAATGCGTCTCATACATCGACACGGCGTGGTTGAGATAGCCGAACAGCAGGGCGTTGGCGATGAACCCCGCCTTGTCGCCGATCGTCACGTCGGTCTTGCCCAGCCGTACGGCCAGCGCTTCGACGTCCTCGATCACCGCAGGGTCAGTGACGACCGTTCGGACGACCTCGACCAGTTTCATCACCGGCGCCGGGTTGAAGAAGTGCAGTCCGATGACCTTGCTCGGGCGTCCGGTCGCGACCGAGATCTCGGTGACCGACAGGGACGAGGTGTTCGTGGCCAGGATGGTGTCCGGTGGACAGATCGCGTCCAGTTTGGCGAACACATCTGCCTTCAGGTCGAGATGTTCCGGAACTGCCTCCACGACCAGTTCGGCCTCGGCCAGATCCTGCAGATCGGTACTGAACGTGATCCGCGACAGCAGCTCACTGCGGCTGGCCCCGTCGAGCTTACCGCGCTCGACCGCCCGGGACGTCGAACCCTCGATATGTGCGCGACCGCGACTCAGGGCCGCATCGTCGATCTCGACTCCAGTGACATCCAACCCAGAGCGGGCGAAGACCTCGACGATCCCGGCACCCATCGTGCCCAGTCCGACCACGCCGACCTTGGCCAGTTCCCGTGCCACCTGAAACTCCTCGATTCGCCATCGATGATCGCCTCGGCCCAGTCTCTCAGCCGGCGGTCTGCCGGCCGGGCGCACCTGGCGTTTGCTGGCAAACCGCCAGAATCTGACCTCGGGCGATTCTCAGCTGCGCGGGCGGCGGCGCCCGTAGCGAAGTCGGACGGCCGACAGTAGCGCCGCGGTCAGTACAGAGTTGCGTTTGAAGGATTGCAGGATCAGCGGGGCGGCTACCTGTTGGTCCACAATGGCGTGCGCCCAGGAGAACTCACGTAGCCCGTCGGCGCCGTGAATCCGGCCGAACCCGGAATCGCCGACACCGCCGAAGGGCATCGAAGGGATGACCGCGAACGTGATCACCGAGTTGATGCTGGTCATCCCCGCGCGCAGTCGCTGGGCGATCTCCATGCCACGTCGTCGGGAAAAGACGGCGCTGGACAGCCCGAAGTCCGACCCATTGGCCCGCTCGAGCGCCTCGTCGATGTCGCGGACCCGGCCGACGGTGATCGTCGGCCCGAACGTCTCGTCGGTCACCGCCGGTCGGTCCTCGGGGGTGTTGATCAGGATCGTCGGATCGACGTAGGGCGGGTGCACCGCGTCGCGTCCGCCAACGACCGCCGTAGCCCCATGGTCCAGGGCGTCGTCGATGTGAGCTCGGATGACGGCCACCTGGTCGGGCATCGTGATCGGCCCGTAGTCGGCTGCGGAGTCGCTGCCCGGCCGCGGTTTACGTGCCTCGGCGGTCAACCGGGCGAGGAATTCGTCGTAGATGGCCTCGACGGCGTAGACCCGCTCGACCCCGACGCAGGTCTGGCCGGCGTTGGACATCGCGCCCCATACCGCGGCCTGCGCAGCAGCGGCGAGATCCGCGTCTTCGGCCACAATCAGGGCATCCTTGCTGCCGCATTCGAGCAGGACCGGTGTCAGGCTCCGTGCGCAGGCCGCCATGACCAGTTTCGCGGTGGCAGTCGACCCGGTGAAGGCGAGCTTGCCCACCCCGGAGGTGCACAGCGCTGCGCCCGTCTCGCCATACCCGGTGACCAGTTGCAGTACGGGTCGTTCGGGTACGACTTGGGCAAAGGATTCGACAAGCCAACGCCCGATGGACGAGGTGTATTCGCTGGGCTTGAAGACGACCGCGTTCCCTGCCGCCAGCGCGTACGCGATCGAGCCCATCGGTGTGAAGACGGGATAGTTCCAGGGTCCGATCACACCGACGACGCCGTACGGGCGGTAGCCCACCGACGCCTTCTGATTGGGGAACAGCCACGAACGGCCGACCGTACGGCGTCCCAGGACGCCAGCCGCGTGTGTCGCGGCCCAATGCAGATGCTCGACGACACCGACGACCTCCAGCCGCGCGTCGACAAGTGGTTTCCCGTTCTCCCGATGGATGAGGCCGGCGAGTTCATCCATGCCCATCGTCAGGACTCGCGCCCACTCCCGCAGCCGCGACTCGCGACCATCGAAGCCCAGCCCTGCCCACCACAGGGCGGCCGGACGGGCCACCTCGACAGCCGCAGTGACCTCGGCGGCAGAGTGGATCGGGAACGAGTCGATGACCTCGCCACTGGCCGGATTCAGTGACTCGAAGCTCGTCTTGACACTGGGGGCAGTGCTCACCGGGCAGATGCTACCGGCGGGTAACGGGTTCGGATCAGTCAGAACAGCCTGAGCGAGGTGTCCTCGGTGCCGCGTAGGAGACCGTAATCGACTACCTGCCAGCCGATCCCTCGATCGGTGGCGAGCACCCGTGCCTGGGGTGTGACTTCTTGGGCGACCAGGATTCCGCGGACCGGCGCCAGTAGAGGATCCCGATTCAACAGCGCCAGGTACCGGGTCAGCTGTTCCACGCCGTCGATCTCACCGCGCCGCTTCACCTCGATCGCCACTGTCGCCCCGCCGGCATCCCGGCACAGCAGGTCAACCGGTCCGATCGGGGTGGGGTACTCCCGACGAACCAGCGACCATCCGTGGCCGAAGGTGTGTACATGCTGGGCCAACAGCTCCTGTAGGTGTGCCTCGACCCCGTCCTTGACCAGACCCGGATCGACACCGAGCTGGTGGGAGGAGTCATGGTCGACGGATTCGATCCGGATCAGCAGTTGCTCACCCGCCCTGTTGGTGACCGTCCAGAGGATGCCGTCGTCGTCGCTGGATTCGCGCAGGGTGCAGGGCGGGCTCATCCAGTTCAACGGCTTGTAGGCCCGGTCATCGGCGTGGATCGATACCGAGCCGTCTGCTTTGACTAGCAGGAGTCGCAGTGCCGAGGGCAGGTGGGCGGTCAGCCGGCCGACGTAGTCGACCGTGCAGCGGGCAACGACCAGGCGCACGGGTTCCGAGGCTAGGCGATGGCCGCGGGTCAGCGCGTCAGAGCGGTGATCAGCAACGCGATGATGACCGTGTTGAACAGGAAGGTCAGCGCCGAGTGCCCAGCCACGGTCCGGCGCATCGGGGTGGTGGTGACGTCCACATCGGTGGTGCCGAGCGTCGTGGCCACGGTGAGGGAGAAGTAGAGGTAGTCCGTGAACCCGTGCGGCTGCTCGTCGGGGAAGCGCAGGCCGGCGTTCTCGGCGTTCTTGCGGGCATAGTGAACGGCATAGCTCACGACGACGACGACCCAGGACATGACGACGGCGACGACCAGGGTGCCCGCCAGCAGACCTTCGTGCGACGGGCCGGTGAAGGTTTCCAGTCGAGGCAGCAATGCCGCCCCGCCCAGCGCCACCGCCGCCAGGGTCACCGCCATCCCCGGACCGTCGCCCCCGCCGAGAAGGTAACGCTTCCACCGGGACCGCTGGGCGCCCTCGCGAGCAAGCAAGCCGGGCAGCTCGTCCGGGTCCGCTCTTCGGAAGGCGGCCACCGTCAGTGCGGCGTAGGACAGACCGAACAGGTCCCAGACCAGGAACATCCGGGTAAGGAAGCCGGGTAGCTGACCGGTGAGCAGGGCAATGCCCACGTACAGGGCGAACGACAGCGCGATGGCGATCCCGACGGCGACCCAGGCGCGCACGTTGTCGCGGTGGATCCAGCGCTTCTCGGCGGCCTGCGAGTCGACGGCCCGGCTCATCCGCGAGCCCCCTCCGCGACTGGCTGACCCCCGGGCCAGCCTCGGGTGGCGATCTTGCCATGCTCGGTAGCCCAGCGATACGGCGCGCAAACACGGCTTCGTTCCTCCGACACCGCCGATATACGGTCGGGGAATGGCCTACATCGCGGCGCGTGACCGCTACGAGTCGATGACCTACCGTCGGACCGGGCGCAGTGGCCTCAAGTTGCCGCTGCTCTCGCTGGGGCTCTGGCACAACTTCGGCGACGAGCAACCGCTGGACACCCAGCGGGCGGTCATTCGCCGCGCCTTCGATCTCGGGATCACCCATTTCGACCTGGCCAACAACTACGGCCCGCCGTACGGCAGCGCGGAACGCAACTTCGGGACGATCCTGCGCGAGGATCTCCGCCCGTACCGCGACGAACTCGTCATCTCGACCAAGGCCGGCTGGGATATGTGGCCCGGTCCGTACGGCGACCTCGGTTCGCGCAAGTACCTCACCGCGAGCCTGGACCAGAGCCTGCAGCGGTTGGGCTTGGACTACGTCGACATCTTCTACTCCCACCGCTTCGATCCCGAGACCCCGCTCGAGGAGACGATGGGCGCGCTGGATACCGCCGTACGCGCCGGAAAGGCGCTCTACGTCGGCATCTCGTCCTACTCCGCGCAACGCACGTCGCAGGCCGCGGCCATTCTGCGTGATCTCGGGACGCCGTTGCTGATCCATCAGCCGTCGTACTCAATGCTCAACCGCTGGATCGAGGATGAGCTACTCGACGTGCTTGACAGGGAGGGAGTCGGGTGCATCGCTTTCACCACATTGGCTCAGGGCCTGCTCACCGGGAAGTACCTGGACGGTGCGAAGCCGGCGGGCTCCCGGGCGGATTCGCTGCTTGCGGATCACCTCACGGAAGACAACCTGTCGCGGATCCGGTCGCTGGCCGACATCGCGCAACGCCGTGGCCAGAGCCTGGCGCAGTTGGCCCTGGCCTGGGGGCTACGCGACGAAAGGGTGACCTCGCTCGTGGTCGGTGCCAGTTCGGTTCACCAGATCCAGAACAGCGTGGCCGCACTGGACAAGCTGGACATCACGAATGCTGAACTCGCCGAGATCGACTCCTTCGCCATCGATGGTGGTGTCGATCTATGGCGCGGCCCGGCCAGTGCGTAGATCTGGCCTCGTGACCACCGACCCGAGGCCACGGACGATGCGGACCTCGGCTGTCCCTCGAGGCCGCGAGAGAGCGGAATCACGGTGACCGCGACAACCCGACACGTCGTGCTCGTCCATGGCGCCTGGCACGGCAAATGGGCCTGGGAGACGCTGGCGCCGCATCTCGAGGCCGCCGGCCTGACCGTTACTGCTGTGGACTTGCCCAGCACCGGTGGCCAGGGTGATCTGGCCGCAGACACCGACGTCGTCCGGGCAGCCTTGGCCGAACTGGACGGTCCGGCGATCCTGGTCGGGCACTCCTACGGCGGAATCGTGATCTCCGAGTCGGCGATACCGGAGACCGTCTCGCACCTGGTCTACGTCTCGGCTTTCCTGCTCCCGATCGGGATCTCGCTCCTGGATGCACTGAATCATGAAGTGCCCGCCTGGATCTCGATCGACGAGCCGAATGGCGTCTCACGGGCCCTGACCCCGGAGACAGTGTTCTTCGGCGACGTGCCCCAGGACCTGATCGACGCTGCCGTACCGCGGCTTACGACGCAAACGCTGCGTTCGTTCGCAGCACCCCAGACCCGCGCTGCTTGGACGGAGATCCCGAGCACCTACGTGATCTGCGACGGCGACCGCGCCCTGCCCCCGCCGGCCCAGGAGGCGATGTCGCAGGCCGCGACGAACGTGATCACGCTGAACAGCTCGCACTCGCCGTTCCTGTCCCAGCCAGAGCGGGTTGCCGAGATCCTGGCCAGGATCAGAACCTAGTCGGGCCAGACCGGGTGCCGTTTCTCCAGGAAGGACGCCATGCCTTCGCGTGCGGCACCGGTCTGGCTCGCCGCGGCCATGACCTCGACGGCGTAGGTGTACGCATCGCGCTCCGGGCGGTCGAACTGGGCGTAGAGCGCCTGCTTGCCGAGGCCCTTGGAGGACCGACTCCCACGGGTCGCCCGGTCGAGCAGATCCTGGGTCGCCTTCTCCAGTTCCGACTCGGGCACTGCGGCGTTGAACAGCCCCCACTCGGTGGCCGTCACGGCGTCGATCACATCGCCGGTCAGCGCGATCTCCATGGCGCGCTTACGGCCGACATTGCGAGCGATGGCCACCATCGGGGTGTGACAGAACCAGCCACCCTTGCCCCCAGGTGCGGCGATCCCCGCGGTGTCGGCGGCGACCGCGAGGTCACAGGATGCCACCAGCTGGGCCCCGGCCGCGGTGGCCAGCGCGTGGACCCGAGCGATGACCACCTGCGGGATGGCCTGGATCGTCTGCATCAGTTCCGTGCACAGCTGCAGCAGGCTACGAACCTCTGAGTGGTCATGGTCGTAGACGTCGGCGAAGTCGTGCCCGGCCGAGAAGACTGGACCGTTGGCGGCCAAGATCACGCCGCTGGCATCGCTGCGACCGATCTCACGAAAGGCGGCCAGCAGATCGGCCAGATGCGCTCGGGACAGCGCGTTACGCCGGGCGGGCCGGTTCATGATCACCGTGACCGTGTCGCCGTCGCGGTCGACCACGATGTTCTCGTAGTGGGTGTTCTCGTACTCGGTGTTTTCGTACTCAGTCACGCTGCTTCACTCCGCTCGTATCCCGCAGGTGTAACGATTCGTCCGACACTGACGGTAATCCACCGCACTCCATGGTCCCAGGGTCTGCCCGGAGGATCATGCAACCCAGACGGCCGAC
Organism: Geodermatophilaceae bacterium; assembly: GCA_050999295.1. Taxonomy (GTDB): domain Bacteria; phylum Actinomycetota; class Actinomycetes; order Mycobacteriales; family Geodermatophilaceae; genus JACCQS01. The sequence continues at coordinate 69,308 of JBPCPI010000089.1, forward strand.
CGGACGTAGTACGGCTGTGACGCTGATGGAGGTGAGCTTGCTCGGGGAGCCCGTACGCCCCGCATTCGACGACCCCGGCACCGAGACCTTCGCCAAGATTCCTGAGGCATCCGAGGACCAGGGGCGGGACTTCAGCGCGTTCTATGCCGCCCATGTGGGAAGCCTGACCGCCCAGGTCTTCGCGATGACGGGCAGCTGGCCAGAAGCCCAGGATGCCGTTCAGGAGGGCTTCGCACGCGCGCTGGCCCGCTGGTCGACGGTGTCCGGGCACGCTGATCCGGTCGCCTGGGTGCGTACGGTGTCGCACCGGGTTGCGATCAGCCGCTGGCGTCGGGCACGTACGGCCTTGGCTTTCGGTCGGAGGCAACGACTCGAGACGACACCTGCACCGAGCGAGGACCATGTCGCGCTGGTCGCGGGCCTCAAACACCTACCCGAGACCCAACGTGAGGCGTTAGTGCTGTTCTATCTGGCCGACCTGTCCATCGAGACGATCGCCAAGCAACTCGGGGTCCCGCCCGGCACGGTCAAGGCACGATTGTCCCGCGGCCGGACCGCGCTGGCCGCACAGCTAAGAATTCCTGAGGACGAGGAGGGAGCCGACGATGCCTGATCAGTTGCGCGAGCGCTTCGACGCTCTCCGGAGCGCCGTCGAACACACCGATTCCGCCGGCCTGCACGACGTCCGGGCACGGCGCACCCGCCGGGCGCGCACCCGGGTCGCGGCAGCCACGGCCAGTGTCGTGGCCGCGTTGGCCCTTGGCGGTGTTGTCGTACTGCCGCAGCTGGGATCCGACCCCACGTCAACCGCCGGTGGCCGCGGTGCGGATGTTCTCAGCTATTCAGACGCCGCTGGAGATGGCGCACCCGAGGCACAGGATGAAGCGGCGGCTGAACCATCGCCTACGGAGAGCACGCCTGAGCTCCAGATCTCGGATCTACCGCCTCCCGAGGATCCTGCGCCTGAGGGGCCGCCGTATGTGGTCAGCGCCGATTCGCTGCTCACCTGGGAGGACATCCAGCTTGCCGGGGAGAGCGGTCCGGGAACGGTTCCGTACGGCGCCACGTTGGTCTTTCCCCGCCTGTGCAGTGCAGTTAACTCGTGGGAGCAGTACTCCGGACCGGACGAGGTCGTTGCCAAGGCGTGGGTGATCTCGG
>JBPCPI010000097.1:0-3692 GCA_050999295.1 Geodermatophilaceae bacterium
CCCGGGTCCAGGGCCGCCGGTGTCGCGATGGCGTTCAAGCTCATGGAGTCGGCACAGGCCAGGTGGCGCGCGGTGAACGCACCCCACCTCGTCGCTCTGGTCCGTGCCGGTGCCCGGTTCGAGAAGGGCATCCTCGTCGAACGACCCGACGAATCAGCAGGTGATCAGCAAGTCGCGTGACACGCCGATCCACAGGTCTTGACTATTCCTCCCGCCGCGCTAACTACGGATCAGAAGGTTTGGGGTTCGGATCCCCACGGGCGCGCAACCGGTCACAGCCGCAGCTCAGCTCGCTGACCTGCACATCTCGGATAACTCGTGGGCGACGGGCCGTGACCTCTACAAGCAGGAGCGTCGCCTGCATACCGCCGTCTGTCGCTTGTTCGTCCTAGACTTACTGGGTGAGTGCGCTGTCAGTCGATGACGAGGTCTTTGCGTCGCCGCCTGACTTGGCCGACTCGAGCGACCTTCCTGCCCATGTTCGGATTGCCTATTGGCTTGAGCGTCTTATCGTGTCCCGCCGTGTGCTGGCCGGAGACAAGCTTCCCTCTGAGGTTCAGCTCGCAAGCATCTTGGGTGTTAGCCGGATGACCTTGCGACACGCCCTTGCGAGCGTTGAAGCCAAAGGCCTACTCGAACGCCGGCGCGGCAGGTTCGGCGGGAACTTTGTGGCTGAGCCGAAGTTCGACTTCATGCTGTCGGGACTTCCTGGCTTCACCGAGCAAATGCGCCGTGCGCACGTCGAGGCCGGTGCGCACGTCGTCCGCGCCGTGACCCGGACACCCCCGTCAGACGTCAGGACCGCGTTGAAATTGCGGCGCGGTGACCAGGTGCACGAGGTCATCCGAGTTCGGTCCGGGAACGGCGAACCCGTTGCTCTCGAGGAGACCTACTTGCCGGCCAGCGTCTTCATCGGCATGCTCTCTTTCGACCTGACCGACTCGCTGTACAGCGTGATGCAGCGCGAGTACGCCCGTGGCCCTTACTCGGCGGATGAACTGGTCGAGCCGATCAAGGCCACCCCGCAACAGGCGGAACTGCTCAACGTCGATCTTGGTGACGTCCTTCTGCTGGTGACACGCACTTCGTACTCGAACGACGGCACGCCGGTCGAGTTTTCTCGTGACCACTTCCGCCCGGACCGCACCCGCATTCTGTTGCGCACCCATGTCGAGCAAGGGATGGTCGCCGAAGCATCCCCGATCGTGCCGTACTCATCGAACGGCACTTCATGAGGCCTAGCCACCACCCAAGACTGATCAGGTCGCAGTCGTGTCGAGAGCGGCGACGACAAGGCTCGAGCTATGTGGCCGATGACGGCCAGCTGAGCCAAGGTCTTGAAGGGCTCTTGGATCAGGCATTGACGAGCGGGCGCCCATACAATGGCACACGACGTGCAAGCGTTGCTACCCGCTGGGTGAGCTCGCTGGTTCGTTCCGGCTGAAGTACGGGCATCAGCACCTCGGCGATGATGTCGGCGACCTCGTAGAACTCGGCGTCGCCGAACCCTCGAGTCGCCAACGCGGGGGTGCCGATACGTAGGCCGGACGAGACCATCGGGGGTCGCGGGTCGAACGGCACGGCGTTGCGGTTCACGGTGACGCCGACCTGGTGCAGGCGATCCTCGGCCTGGTTGACCGTCAAGTTCGGAGTTGCGCAGGTCGACCAGCACCAGGTGGACGTCGGTGCCGCCGCTGACAAGTGAGACGCCAGCGTCGACGACGTCGCGCTGGGTAAGCCGGTCTGCGAGGATCCGGGCGCCCGAGAGGGTGCGCATCTGGCGCTCGCGGAAGTCCGCGCCGGACGCGATCTTCAGCGCGACCGCCTTAGCGGCGATTACGTGTTCGAGCGGGCTGCCCTGCTGTCCAGGGAACACGGCGCTATTGATCTTCTTGGCCAGGTCGCCGCGGCTGAAGATGATGCCGCCGCGTGGCCCGCCGAGGGTCTTGTGGTCGTGGTCGTGATGTCGGCAATGGGAACGGGGTTGGGGTGCAGTCCTGCCGCGACGAGGCCGGCGGTGTGCGCCATATCGACCATCAGGTAAGCGCCGACCTCGTCGGCGATGCGGCGGAACTTGTCGAAGTCGAGGTGGCGTGAGTAGGCGGACCACCCGGCAACAATGAGGTTGGGCTTGTGCTGCTTGGCGAGCGCCTCCACCTCAGCCATGTCGACCAGGTGGTCATGCTCCCGGACGTGTACGGGACCACGTTGTACAAGCGGCCGGAGAAGTTGATTCTCATACCGTGGGTGAGGTGGCCACCGTGCGTGAGGTCCAGGCCCATGATCGTGTCCTCTGGCTGGAGGAGAGCGAACATGCGGCGGCGTTGGCCTGGGCGCCGGAGTGGGGCTCGACGTTGACGGCTTCGGCCCCGAAGAGGTCCTTGGCTCGCTGGATGGCGAGGTTCTGGATGGCGTCGACGTGCTCGCAGCCGCCATAGTAACGGCGGCCGGGGTAGCCCTCGGCGTACTTGTTGGTGAGGACCGACCCCTGGGCTTCCATGACCGCGCTGGCGCGAAGTTCTCCGAGGCGATCATCTCTAGGGTGTCCTCCTGGCGTCGTTCCTCGGCGCGAATGGCCTGAGCCACGTCCGGGTCGAGCGCATCGAGGCTTTCGGTGTCAATCGGGCCGCCATGGCGTGTCTCCTGGATGGGCTGGGACAACTACTGGTCACTGACGGGTTAGTCAGATGCCGATGCCGTCGAGCAGACTGGGGTGGATTCGGTCGGTGACTGCTGGCGCGATCGAGAGCAGCTTCGAGGACGGTGTGGTGCCCGCGACCGCGATGCAGCGCATCCCTGCGCGGATCGCACCCATGACACCCGGCACCGAGTCCTCGAAGACCAGTACGTCCGCCGGTGCCGCGTTGATGAGCCCGGCTCCGCGCAGAAAGCCCTCGGGGTCGGGCTTGCCAGAGCGGACGTCCTCCTCGGTGACCAGCTGAGTAATGAGGCTACCGGCCTCGCAGTGGTTGAGGACCGCCATAACGTCGTCGCGTTGCGCTCCGGTGACGATGGCCATGGGTATGCCGGCGTCGTCCAGGCGCTTGACCAGTTCGGTCGACTCGGCGCTGATCGGTGAGCGGTCGGCGACGATCACCTTGTACATATCGCGACGAAGCCCGAGGAGCGCTTCGGCGAGCTCTGCATCTCCGGCGGCGTGGTTACCCACGGCTCGTTCAACGATCTCACGGTCGCTGAGGCCGATGAGCTTGTCCCGGTACTCCGTGGGGCTCAGCTGCCAGCCGAGGTGTTTGGCGAAGATGTCGATGTAGATCGACTCGATGATGCCCTCGTCGTCCGAGAGCGTTCCGTTGAAGTCGAAGATGACGGCGCGGCCTGGGCAGGCGGCCCAGGCCTCGACGATCCGGGCGGCCTGGTCGGTCCTGTTCGCGGTGCGTTCGTTGTTTGACATCACAGCGGGGTGACGTAGGCCGCGGAGATGCCGCCGTCGACCAGGAAGGTCGAGGCGGTGATGAAGGAGCTGTCGTCGGAAGCGAGAAACGCGACGGCAGAAGCCATCTCCTCGGGCTCGGCGAACCGCCCCATGGGCACGTGCACGAGACGGACAATCTGGCGCCCTCCATGCCCCGCCGAATGGCGCCCAGCAGTCCCTCGGCTCGATTGATGCCGAGGATCGAGAAGTCGACGTTGTACTGGTTGGCCGGCACCAGTCCCTGGTAGCGGCTCGCCCA
>JBPCPI010000113.1:0-6266 GCA_050999295.1 Geodermatophilaceae bacterium
CCCGAGATCGTCGTCGATTGCTCCCGCCAGCAGCGTCTCTGCGGCCACATGATGATTGTCCTCACTGTCCAGAAAGGCGATGAGAACGCTGGCGTCAAGAACGATCACGCCGGCCATTCCTCGCGGAGCTTGTGCAGGTAGTCCGGTCCGTAGGCGCCTGTGAGGATCCCGCTGTGTCGCCGAACAGCGGTGAGTCTGCGCTGCCGCCGCTCCTCATGCACCTGCTGGGCAGCGTGGTCGCCTTCGAGCGCCAAGCGCACGAGCAGCTGCGGTCGGCTCAATTCGGGCCACCGGCGGGCGGCCGCATCCAGGGCGACGGCAAGGTCGTTGGTCTCGGTCACGAAGTGACGAGGGCGGGTAGTCGGCATACGCAGAGTGTAGCACTCTTCGTGATGGTGCTACACGTGTTTACAGGTGCACATTGCGCCGTCCCGTTCACCGATCCTCGACAGCGAACCCGGCCTGTACGCCGTCGGGCTCCCCTACCAGCGCTCGGTCACCTCGCACCTGCTCGGCGGTGTAGACGCCGACGCCGAGTACGTCGTCGACCACCTCACCGCACGTACCGAGCGACCGACCCGAACGTCCAGCTGAGGGATCCCTATCCCGGCTCTCCAACGAGCTAGCGGAGGGCATACCGATGTCCGGCGGGCTTGAGTGGCATGTACTGGTCGAGATGGCAGGAGGCGACCGAACGCGATGGCGTGGTCTCCGCAGGAGGCAACTGGTAGCCGCGATTCGCGTGGCCAGTTCTTACCGAGCCGGCACGTTCAGCCGAGCGGCTGACTACCCGTTCTTTGGCATCGAGGGGGACCACCGGGACTGCAGGAGCTATGACCTGAGCATGAGGAGGACTGCCAGCACGTGCTTGCAGGGTCCGCGGTTTCCGTTGTGCTCGGTCTCCCAACGGCAGGTGCAGTCTGGCTTGGATGAGACGGTGTATGTGGCGCCTCGGCTGCCGCGGACACGCCATTGCCCGGGTGCTGACCCGACGGCGACACTGTCTGTGTCGAGCAGTTTCTGCGCCGAGACGAGACGCGGGTTTCGACGCTGCACGGCCTCGCTGTCGACTGGCAGTTCTCTGTGGAACCAGGCCCGTTCGTTGAGGTCGTACCCGAGGCGTCCCGAGGCGGACAGCCATCCCAATCCGGCCCGCACCTCAGCTTTTTGCAGGTTGCTCGCCACCGCGTGGGCCGAAGGGTCGATCACCGAGGCCCAGCCCAGCTCGGTCAGGATGCGTCGCCCGGTCTGCTCGGCCTCGGGGTGCGTGAGAAGGCTAAGCAGTGTTCCTTCACCGGAGAAGCCGCGGTAGGGCCCCGGGCTGAGAGCTAGCGTCAGCCGGCCGCCGGGAACCGTGAAGACCCACGCGGTGCTGCCGTGCTTGTGGCGGTGCACGGTGAGCTGCTCGGTGAAGCGAAGGATACGGTCACTGCCACGCAGTCGTGTGGCGCCGGGCAGTGGCACTGAACCAGTCACCGGCCGGGTGGTGGTGCGCCAGCCTCCCCGCATCGGAAGCACGTGCAGCTCGGGTCCGGGCACGGCGACCCGGGGAAGTCCCGCGGAGAAGCGTCGCGTCTCGGCACCCTCAAGCGACGCCACGGGCTCCATTTGCGAGAGAAGCTGCGAGGTCTCGGCCAGGCCGCGGACCCATCGGTCGGGCAGGGTCACTCTCGGCTCGAGGTAGCTCGCTGCCAAGGACGACACCTGTAGCTCGTCGGCTCCGACCGCCAAGTGCAACGGGTCGGTGCGATCGATGCGAGCCAGTGCGGTGCGCAGTGGTTGGTTGACGTCAACGTTGGTGGTCCCGAAACCGACCTCGCTGCTGCCCAGACCGTGGCGCAGGAGGTCGAATCGGGCGTGCACCCCGTTGCAGAGGGAGAAGGACTCGAAGCGCAGCCGGTCGCCTCCCGCGGTAACGACGGGGTCCATGGTGGCCAGTCGCTGGGCGAGGCCCGGGTCGGCGTACCGGCTGCCGGCCACGTCGGCGACGGCCAGAAGCCCACAGGCCGTGATGTCGGACCGGTCGACGAAGCCACTGAAGAATCTCGCGCCCGGAACGAGGCCCTGCGGCGTCATTGCCGGTCCGGTGAGCAGGTCGAGGAGGAGGCCGGCGTCCGAGACGCGCAGCGTGGACTCCGGGCTCACGACGCGCCGGCCTGTCGTAGTGCCCCAACGAGCTGACGAGCCGCCTCGTGCGCCCTGGTCGTCCCCTTCGACTCCGCCAGCGCAGAAAGCCCTTGCGGAACGTACGACATGGCGGATGTGGGCACCTCGTGCGCGAACGCCGTCAGCAGCCGCAGCAGGTCTGCCAGTTGCGGGGGCCGCTTCGCGACCGTGGAAAGGGCGTCGCCAATCGCCAGCGCCGCAGGCCACAGCCCACGCAGCGCGACCTCGAAATCACGCTGCAGTGTCCGCACTAGCTGGCTCAGCGACAGCGTCCCGGCGTCGTGACGACCACGAGCGGCGTCGGCAGCCGCAGCGGGGTCTAGCCTCCCCCACCGCGCGAGCTGCACCAAGGTCGGCGAGCCCTGGAAGCTGTCCCGGTTGTGCTCGGTCGTGAGCAGCGCGAGCAGCCGGTCGTGGAAGGGCACGCCAAGCGGCCCGGCGGCCAGGCTGGGAAGGTGTCGGGGATCGAAGAGCGCCCAGGCGTTGAACGCGTCCTCGAACACCCGATCCGTCCAACGCGGGTGCAGCCGCAGAGTCGCCGGCATCGGTCCGGGCGTCCACGGGTCGTCAGCCAGTTCGGCTGGCCACGCGGCGAGGCACGTGAACGGCACCGGCGCTCTCGCCGTTACACTCCAGCGTCCGTCCTGCGCCAGCGGCTCGAGCGCTGGCAGACCTCTCGAAGCCAACCACCTCTGCACCATGTCTGTCGCGTCCCAGCTCTCCACACCGTCCGGGTCGGTGAACACCGGGTCTGTCCTCATCCCGCTCGGCACGTCGTCGACCAGCCGGGCATCGACCTCGCGCAGCCGGTGTAGCGCCTGGACCAGGTCGATCGGGCCGACGACACCGGATCGTCGCGTCACCAGGTCGAGGCGGCGCAGCAGGTCCTCCACGCCGAGGGTGCCGTCGCGCCACGTCGGCACGCTCAGCAGCACCGGCTCGGACTCGGCCCGCAACAGTGCCTCGGCGGCGCGGAGGAAGCCAAAACGCTCCAGCGGCGTTCCCAACTCCCACGGGACCACGAGTGCCCCGACATCCGGGTGGTCCGGAAGCCGGAGCCGCTCAGCGAAGTGCGGCAGTGCCGCGCGGCGCTCATTCGCCTCCCGGTTGCGATCGCCCTGCTCGCGCCACAACTTCATGAGCGCCTGCTCGGACACCACCGGCCCGGTGGCGAGACGCCAGAAAGTCGCCGCGTCGAGGCTCTCCCCGGTCCAGGCGTCGACAGCCGCCACCAGGTCGAGCGGACCGTACTGCCGATCAAGCCCGCGCAGCGATGCACGCACCTCAACGGGTCCGTGCCGGTGGATGGCCTCGACCGTCGCGGCCAGCACCCGGTCCGGGTCGGTCAGCCCGGTCAGCCCCCCCGGATCGGCATACCCGGATGGCCACCAGCACACGTCCGCGAAGGACTGTGAGTACCCGTTAAAGTTCTCGGCCAACACCTCGCGCAGCCCGTGCAACGTCGCGGCCCTTGCCAGGAGCGGGTCGTCGGTGATCCGTACCGTCGAGGGCAGAGGTTCGGTGTCTTCGCTCATCAGTGCCCACAGACCGCGGCGAGCGGGCGCGGCCGGGACCGGATGCTCGGCGCGCAGCGCTGCGGCAGCGGTCTCCTCATCGGTGCCGGCAAGCGCTGCTGCCAGCCGACGTGCCTCCATCACCGCCTTGCTACGAGCGGTGTCCGCTGCCAGGGCCGCCAGATGCGGCGGAAGTACTGGGGAGTCCGGGACCTCCTTGGCGTACCGCACCAGCAGGCGAACCAGGTCGGCCAGCCCAGCCGGCCGCTTCGGCGCACCCGCCCCCAGATCGGCGACCGCAACTGCGGTGACCCAGCCGTGGCGCAGCCCGCCGGCGAGGAACAGATCCTCGAGCGCGGTGACCACCGCCGAGCACAGCAGCTTCTGCCGGCCAAGGAGTTCCACTGCCGCAGCGAGGAACGCTGATCCGTCGTACCTGTCCTGGGCCATCTCGGTAAGCGCCTGCTCGACCAGCCACGGCCGGACGTCGTCGCGGTAGGGGCAGGACGAGCTGAGCGCGCGCTGCCAGTCCGGGTCGCGTCGTGGATGGCCGAGGTAGACCCGCGGTGTCACATCGGCTCCGCTGGGGACCGGAGGCAGACCCCACAGCCCGAGCGGGGCGACAGGCGCGTTCTCCTCCGGTGCCGCGAGGCCAAGGTGGTCCCTGACCGTCGCGACCTTGACAGTGAACGCGGCGTCGTCCCCAGCACCAAGCACCTCGAGGGCAGACGCCACGGCCTCCGTCCCCGCCGTCTCTCGAGTTCCTGGCTTCTTCAAGGCCGCGAGCACCAGCTCTTTGGCCTTCTTCTCGGGGCGACTCGCGACCACGTCGGTGAGCGCGCGCCACTTCTCTGAGTCCGTGGCCAGCTCCAGAGCCAGCGGCAGCAGCACGGGCTGGACCGCGCGGTCGGCCGTGGCCAGGACACCGAGGAGGTAGCAGAGCCCGCCACTCACCTCCTCGCAGCGCACACCAAGGGCGCCGAGGATCCCGGCCAGGACGCGTTGGGACTTAGGGCGTTGGCTCGTGGTCAACTGCACGAGGACGACCTCGACCAGTGCGGCGCGGTCGATCTTGTCGGCGCGGACCAGCGCACCTGCAGCGGCGGGTAGTCCCGGCCAATCGCCGCATTCGCCGGACGCGAGATACCGCAGCAACAGGTCGGGCATCAGCGGGTCGAACGCGAGCCACTCCGCGAGGTCGACCCCGGGCCGACGCCAGCGTCCCACCGCTGGTGTGCCGGCCAGCCACTGCTTGAGGAACGTGTCGCCCGCGGGGCAGGGCAGCCCATGATGGGCAACTGCCGCACGCAGCACGCGTGAGAGCGTCGCGTTGACGTTGCGCGCCTGTCCTCCCAGCCGAACCCGGCTGGCCGCATCTACGAACTCGGAAACCCAGCCGGTCGGCTGGTCCCAGAGCAGCTGGACCAGCGCGGCCTCGCCATCGTGCTCCATGTAGTCCCAGCACTGCGTCCAAGGAACCCGCTCCGCTGCGGTGCGCGGCCCGCACAGCCGGACCGCGCACATGCCGACGATCCACTCGGCATTGTGGCGCACAACAAACTTCTCGTCGTGGTCCTCGCCCGCGAAGACAACCTGACCTCCCAGCTCACGAAACCAGCGAGCACTGGCCCCAAACCACTGCTTCGCCTGGCGCAGCGCGTCGTCCTCCAGCCCCATCAAGAGCTCATACGCCGCGACCAAGTCCCCAGCCGCCAAGAGCGGTCGCAACCGATCGACGAACGCCCCGCTCTCGTCTTCCATCACCGGTGAAGTGTCACTCATGGCAGCCCCAGCCGCTACGCAAACGTGCCGGTCTGCCGACCAGTGTTCTCGACACCGCAGATGCCTAGCCGGTCCCAGAACTCACGACACCGGTGCATTCACGCGCGTTCTGTCAACGGCGACCACGCTCCTGATAGGCCAATGTAACCGCGGCGGACTGGGTGAAGCCTGACCCCTTCATCCATAGGCCGCGGATCTGCCGACCATGCCCCCCCAGACCCGGCAAACCCGTCAAGGAGCGCGCATCTTTGACGCTAGGCCGAACAAGTCACTACGCAGACGACACGCATCAAAGGCGACTTGCACTCTGCCTTCTCCTCTGCCTTGCGCCAGCCAGCAACGGCAACGTGCACAGCTTGACCAGTGCCTCGCGCGCGGAGTTGGCGTGCACCGTGGCCATGCCGGGCAGGCCGCTGTTCAGGGCCAGCAGGAGGTCGAGACACTCCTCTGCTCGCACCTCCCCCACGACGATGCGCGACGGGGGAGGACAGATATGGGGTGACGAAAGTTCCGCGCAGGCCTGTGGGCCCGACACGTGGAGCCTGCGTTTGCCGACCAGTGCTCGGTCGGTTGTCGGGCGCCCGCGAGGTGCCTCTTTGGGCCGTGTCCAAACGGCCTCGCTCGCCGGCTAGGGCGCCAACACGTTGAGCCCGACCACTCCGGGGAAGAACGCGAACAGCAGAGTCACGGGCATGATCAAGAAGACGACGGGGGCAAATATCTGTTAACGACTCTTTACCGAGCAGGCCTAAACGGACGCGCTGGCATGTCGCACGTGGTCTGAAGGCACGCAGCACATGACGC
>JBPCPI010000120.1:0-2999 GCA_050999295.1 Geodermatophilaceae bacterium
CCGCCAGGTAGGCCCTCAGCTCTCGAGGGCTGGCCCGAAACGCTGCCACCGCCCACCGCACCGCGGCTTTGCGCTGGGCGGTGGCAGCCAGCGCGAAGGCGATCTGCCCACGGATTCGGGCCAGTCCGGCGGGCACAGCGTGGAACTCTGGGTACCGACCGAGTAGCCATGTCAACGCGGAAATGATTGTTTCCCAGCGAGCGGTGAAATAGGATTGGTGATGCCAGAGGATCTCCGCGCCGACGACCTGGAGGTTGCGCACCCGGCCGTACTTGGCTGCCCGAATGAGTAGCTCATAGTCCTCCGCGTAACTCCCGGGGGCATCCTCGGCAACTAGGCCGAGGCCGTCCACAAGTGCTGTCCGACGCAGCAGGAAGGTGGACGGATGCAGTTCCATCAGGCGCGATCGCAGAAGGTCGCGCAAGCTGACCTCGGTCAAGGGCAGTGTTCGCTCCACCACCGAGTCGGCGTAGCGGACCTGGATGCCGCAACAAACCAGCGTCGTCGCCGGATCATCTCGCAGCGCGGCCACTTGCCTCTGTAGCTTGCCGGGCAGCCACAGATCGTCATCGTCGCAAAAGGCGACCAACTCGGCGTCGCCGGCCAGGATGCCGGTGTTGCGCGCCCCGGCTAGCCCCTGCCGACGCTCATTGGCGGTCACCCGCACGCCACGGTGTGGGTCATCGACATTGAGCGACAGGTCCGGCTGGTGTTGGTCGAAGACGACGATGACCCAGATGTCACCGTCGTACTGCTGGGTCAGGATGCTATGTACCGCTCGGCTCAGAAGTTCGGGGCGGTTCCGAGTGGCGACTACCACATCGACCGCCGGCGCTGGTACGTAGTCATCTCGTGCGGACATCGGCGCCATGTCCGGACGGTCACGGTTGTTGAGAAGAATGCCCACGAGTTCGCCTACGCGGCGTACCGCCTCCGAGGGGCTGCTTTCGACCGATGCCTCTTGTCGCAGCGCATCGAGCGGTGCTGCCTCCAGCGCCGCGTCCAGGGCAGAACGGGACGCCGACTCGGTCTCGGTGGCCGTGACCAGTTGCGCTGCGGCCAGGCGGCGCACGAATTGCTTCTGGTGGCCGTCGACGTGTTCGCCGTACTCGTGGTCGCGAGGCACGCAGATTGGCCGATGGCCATATCGGCGTGCCTCGGCGATCGTCGCCGGGCCACCGTGACAGACGATGATCGTGGCCTCGGCCATTGCCTCCTGAAGCTGCGGGTGCGATAGGTGCGCTGCCGACTCCGCGTGCTTGGGCGGTGCCGACGTTCCGTACTGCACCAAACACGACACCGAGCCGGATGCCTGCTCGGCCAGCCAACTGTCGAACCACCGAATGAGGCGGTTGAAGGGATGAAAGTCGGTGCCGACCGCGACGACGATCGTGTGGGATGTGACGGAAGCGGCTCTCACAGCACGGTCCCCACCATGACCGAGTCGCGATACAGCCCCTGCTGTTCCTCCCACTGCACTAGGAACAAGGAGCTGAAGGGCCGGCAGAGGCGCCCGGTCATGGTCGCGGTGTCGATTCGGTCATAGACCTCGAGGTAGACGGTGGGAATACCCAGCAACCGGGCCAGAACGAAGAACGGGAAGGCCACGGCGGCCCCGGTTGAGAGCACGAGGTCGGGACGCTGCCCACGCAAGTTTGCCCAGGCCAATCGTGTATTGCGCAGCAGGTTCAGTAGGTTACGCGTGGTCGGGTGGTAGGCCCAGACAACGTCCTCATCACGCAGCAGCGACACCGCGTCGGGGGTGTCGAAGGTGACCCAGCGGCGCCGGTCGGCGGACCACAACTGCGCCACCACCAGCAGCTGAGCCAGGTGCCCGCCGCTGGAGCCAACCAGCAACACCCGAGTGCCCGGCCCGTTCATCGCTGGGTTCGCAAGCAGGCAAACAAGTTCCGGCCGTAATTGTCCTGGTGCGGTGGCACGGCATCGAGATCGGGTCCCAGGTCGATGATCTCGTCGAACGTCGTGTTTTCGCGCAGCACCTTTGCGATGTAGTCGGCATCCCAGCCGAGCAACGATTCGGCGAACCACGCTTCGTGTTCCTGACCGGTGTCCAGGAACAGCACACGTCCGGTCACCGAGTCAAGAAGCCGAAGCAGCTCCTCAGGGCCGACTGAAGCCCGTCCTAGAGCGAAGTGGTGCAGCAGGCTGAAACAGGAGACCACGTCCCATTGCCGACCCGCGCTGCCGAGCAGCTCCACGCAGTCGCCGATGAGGATCCACTCTGGCTCTACGCAGTAGGCAGCCTGGCCCAGAGTGGCTCCTAGCGGATCCCGTTCCATTCCCTCGGCGCGATACCCCAGCTCACCCATCTGTGCGACAAACCAGCCGTAGCAGCTGGCGACATCGAGGTAGGAGGAGGTCATCGGCGGCAACAGGTCGCGCGCCGCGAGCAGACCGCTCATCTTCTCCAGCCGATCGGTACACCGTCGCACCGTCGGCCATGACTTGTGCAACTCCGGTGCGGACAGGGGCTGGTAAAGCTGCCGATCCCCGTCGAGCCAACTCATCTGGGTCAGCAAGTCCTGAAGGGGTGTCGTGACGGGGAGCCATTTGGCCCGGACGCGGACAGTTTGGCTGCCGGCGGCGTGGGCGAGGGCGGCGCGATGATGGCCATCGAGGACCTGGTAGCAGTCTGAACCTCGGACGGGCGCGACCAGGATCGGCTCGGCCGGCACATTAACACCGGCCGGGTGTCGGCTAGACCGATGGCTGGCGATGAATGACCTGGCCAACGCGATGACCCCGGCGGGGTCGGTCGCTGTGAAATAGCGTCCCTGCAGCCAGATGCAGTCCAGTGCCATGAGCCCGTAGGCGCTGTCCAGGATCTGCTCCTCGGAAAGTCCCGATTGCCCGTGGCGGTCGGCCGCGGCGAGCAGCTGGGCATGCGGTCCGGCGGCGACGGGCGTCGAAGGCCACAGCAAATTGCCGGTGGCCGCGGCGAAGGCTGAGGCGCTGAAGGTACGGGCGTTCTGCGCACC
>JBPCPI010000125.1:0-19515 GCA_050999295.1 Geodermatophilaceae bacterium
GCCTTAGGGAGGCGGCGCTCTGGCAAGGATTGGACGCCGAGTCCCCGCAGTAGGCGCGGGTTTGTCACACCAGACGTACGGATGTCTGCGGCCCAGGCGGGACAAACCTCGTCCTAGACGGTATGACGTGACCGCTCGTTCGTGAGTGGTTGCGGGCCGGGGCCGCGCTCACGCAGCGTTCGTGGGTTACCGAGTGGGGGCTGCCTGCTCGGCCTATCCGACTTGCGTGGGAGGCCCCGGTGCCTGTTGGGCGTACGAGTGTTGGTCTGGATGTTGATGCGCGATCGGTTGCTGCAGCGGCGATCGATGGCGTGACCGGCGAGGTGAGGCAGGCGCGGTTGACGCCCTCGCATGATCACATCCGGTCCTGGGTCGTCGAGTTGGCCGGCGCGGTCGCGGTGACCTATGAGCCGGGTCCGACTGGGTTCGGGCTGTATCGATCGTTGACCCAGGCCGGGATCCGGTGCGTGGTCGCAGCACCGTCGAAGCTGCAGCGCCCCTGCGGTGACTGGGTCAAGACCGATGCCAAGGACGCGGTGCAGCTGGCCCGGTTGCTGCGTCTGGGTGAGCTCACCGCGGTGGCGGTCCCGAGTGTCGAGCAGGAAGCGGCACGGGATCTGGTGCGGGCGCGGGAGGACGCCCGCGGTGATCTGATGCGGGCTCGGCACCGGCTCTCGAAGCTGGTGCTGGGTCAGGGCATCGTCTACTCGGGCGGGAACGCCCGGACCGGTGTGCACGACCGGTGGCTGCGGGCGCAGTGCTTCGACAACCCGGCCACGACGATGGCGTTCGAGTCCGACTACGACGCCGTGCTCGCCGTGGCCGCCCGCCGCGACCGTCTCGACACCGCGATCGCCGAGCTGGCCGCGGACAGCGAGTTCACCCCGGTGGTGCACCGGCTGGCCTGTCTGCGGGGCGTGTCGACGTTGACCGCGTTCGCGCTCGCCGTGGAGATCGGCGACTGGCACCGCTGCAACGGCAACAGCATCGGTTCCTTCGTCGGCCTCGTGCCCAGCAAGCACTCCTCGGGCGCGTCACGGGTGCCGGGCTCGATCACCAAGCCCGGCAACACCCACGCCCGACGACTGCTCGTCGAAGCCGCCTGGCACCACCGCGCCACCTACCGGCCGGGCAAGACCATGCGCGCTCGGTGGGAACTGGCCCCACCCGCGGCCCGGGCCCGCGGCGATGCCGGCAACCGGCGGCTGCACAACCGCTGGATCAGCTTCAACCTGCGCCGCAAACGCCCCGTCATCGCCAACGTCGCCGTCGCCCGAGAACTCGCCGGCTGGTGCTGGTCCCTAGCCGTCCTCAACAGCCGCCCCGACACCGCCATGGACTGACGGCCCCCGACCGCTTCGTCGACCCACTGTGGCGCCAGCAGCGCATGCAACGACCCGCGTCCTGACCATGAGCAACCGACCCCCTGGGCCGGCGACACTCGACCCCAGACACGCGGACAGCTCCTGCCGAACAACCCGTCCTGCGGTAACCAACCCGCGCATATCAGTCTGACCGCGCGTCGCCAACGACACGCTCACCACCACAGACACACCGACGAAGCACAGGCGCCCGCCCGGAGCAATCCGGGCCGGCGCCTCACCATGCCCCTTGACAAGAACCCACTACATATCAGTCATGCCCAGATGGCGGCCGTGCGTTGTCTTCGTCATGACACACGTGGCAACGCAGGGTATCTGTGAACCTGCAGGTGCGACCGAGGCGCGCAGGTTCGTCCGGCTACCGGCCGCCGGCCGGTTCCGGAACGGCGCAGATGGGTCCATCATGCAGGGGTCAAGGACCGGACAAACCGCTGGAGGTGAGCGCTGTGGGAAGCGTCGTACATTTCGAGATCCCCGCCGATGATGTGAGCCGAGCCCAAGACTTCTATCGCCAAGCGTTTGGCTGGGATGTCAGCGAAATGCCGGACATGGGGTACACCATCTTGAGCACGACCAAGACCGATGAGCAGGGCATGCCGACCGAGCCGGGGGCCATCAACGGCGGGATGGCGAAGCGGGGGCAGCCACTGACCGGGCCCGTCATCACCATCAGCGTCGAGGACATCGATCACGCACTCGAGCAGGTCGAAGCGCTGGGCGGCTCGACCGTGCAGGGCCGTCAGGATGTCGGGGGGATGGGCTTCACCGCCTATTTCAAGGACACCGAGGGCAACACGATGGGTATGTGGCAGAACGCTTGATTCTGCGGGACACCCGGCTACGTCCGGCCGCCAGCCGCCTCGGGGGTCAGTACGGCATCGTGCCCCGCTTTCCCGTTCGTGGCCGGACGTCGCAGGACCGTACGGCCGGCCAGGAACAGCACAGCACCGAGCAGCAGGGCGACCGCGCCGAGAATCAGGATCGGGATGCCGCTGCGCAGGGAATCGCCGGCCACCAGGGCGACGATCGTCGGTACGGCGAAGCCGAAGTACACGACGAGGTAGAACACCGAGACCAGGCCGCCGCGGCGATCTGCGGGGGCGAGCAGGTCCGAGACAGTGATCCCCGAGGTGATGGCGAGTCCCTCCGAGACGCCGATAAACAGGGATGCCGGAAGCACCCACGGCCAACCGTCAGGCTGCACGGCGACGTAGCCGAGGACGCAGCCGACCGCGGCCAGAAGCGCCGAGGTCCAACCGGAGGTGGCCGGACCCCAGCGCCTTGCCAGGGTCGTGGCCATGGCGGCCGAGCCTTGTACGAGCAGTGCGCTGACCCCGACGAGGGCGAACACCGCGCCGAACCCCTGATCGGCAACCAGCAGCGGGAAAACGGTCAGCGACAGGACCGCGTAGGTGTAGACGATCAGCCCCGCCGGCAACAGATAGGCCAGGAATCCAGCACCGGCCCCTGGCGGGATCCCGATCTGCAGCCGCCCCGGCCGATTGACGGTCATCGTCTCCGGGATACCTCGGGTCAGGAAGAACGCCACTGACACGAGCAGGACCGGCAGCGCGAAGGGCAGGATCTCGGGAAGTGGAGCCCACTGGACGAGCAGTCCCGAGGTCAGCGGGCCGATCGCGAACCCCGAGGCCATCGCCGCGCCGGCCTTCATCGCCGCACTGGCGGCGCCGGCCGGTCCGGCCAACTCCCGCAGCCACACCACCCCGACCGTGAACACCGCGCCGCTGGTCAGGCCTTGCAGCAGCCGACCCACATAGATCATCGGTTCGCCGATGGCAGTCGTGAGCAGCAACACGATCAGCGCCCCGAGACAGAGCAGGGTGAACGGCACCACGACCCGCGCGCGACCGTACCGGTCGGAGTACGGCCCGCCCAGCAGCAGTGACGGGACCAGGCCGAGTGCGTAGACGGCGAAGAAGACCGTCAGGGACAGCGCACTCAGGTCCAACGCATCGGTGTAGTACAGCAGGACCGGCGAGGGCGCCTGGGTGGAGAACGCGATCCCGAACAAGGCGGCCATCAAGCGCCACTGCAACCGCGGTGACCCCGACCCGTCTGGGTTCAGCACTTCAGCGTCACGTCTTGCTTCAGCCCAGCTGTCCGGGATCGAAGGACGGGTCGCACTCCTGGAGCAGGTCCCGCAGCCGCTGGGCCTCCTCGTTCTCGCCGATCTCAGCCGCAGCTTCGGCCAGAACCGCGACGCAGGTCAGAAAGCCGACATTGCCCGGATGGTCGCCGGGGACCGGTCCGTACCCGCCCCAGCCGTTCTTGCGCAACGAATCCAGGCCGCGGTGGTAGCCCGTACGGCCGTACGCGTAGGCCTCCATCGTGCTGCCTTTCGCCAGCGCTTCCACGGCGAGGCCGGCCCAGGCGGCCGGATAGGCTGGATAGGCCGCGGCGACCGCGCTGGCTTCGTCCCCGCGAGCGGCTGCAGCGTCGGCCTCGGGGTTGGCGGGCAGCAGGACCGGCGGCGGCCCCGGAAGCAGATTGCCATGCATAGTCATGGCACCGACCGTAGGTCATGCCCCGAGGCCGAAGAGGGGTCAGCGGGGCGCGTCGCTCCCGGCGGGCGGCGTCGGGCTGGGTGCCGGGTCCGAGGGGGGCGTCGGAGTCGGCGAGCCGGGTTCGGTGCTGGGCGCGCTCGGCGACGGCTCGGTCGGCTGCGTCGTCGGGGCCTTGCTGCCTCCGGCGGGGTCAGGATCCAGGCTCGGCTGCTGGTCCGCCGGTCCCGGCTGGCCCCACCCGAATCCGCGGCTGACCCGTTGCCGGTCAGTTCGCCGAGCGTCGTACCCGCGGTTCCGCCGGACAACGGGTGTCCGCTCAGCAGTTCGAAGCCAGTGATTGCGGCCACGGCGAGCCCGAAGACGATGAGCACCGCTGCGATCAACCGGCGTGGTCGAAGCACGGCCCGCGCTGGTGGCCCGACCGCCGCGGGCCGTTCGTCGGTTCCCTTACGTCGTGCGGCGATCAGCGCGGCTGCGGCTTGCGCGTGGGTGCGCGTACGGTGCAGCGACTGCGTGTAGAGGGCGGCCAGTGAGCCGCCGATCACTTGAGCCAGGGACAGGTCGAGCTGGATCCGGCGTGCCGGCAACGATTGATCTTCGGCTTTCCTGTCGTCGGTGCGCGGGATGGTCGACGTGGCTGTGTCTGAAAGTTTCCGGAATTCCATATCTTCATCTGAAATCGCGCGTTCGGGTCGCGCCGTCGTGGTGGGCGGTGTCTATTTCGGCCAACGCATTCCCGCGCGCAATGACTCCGAGATCCGACAATCGTGAGGCAACGCACAATCGCCGAGGGTGGCATCCTTCGCCGGCATCCCGGCTTGGCACGGTGGGTCGGGCGTAAGGAGATGATGGGCCGGTGTTGCTGCCGCACCCCAGCCAGGCCGCGTCCCGGCTTCGCCTGGCCGCTCGTCTCGCCGCCGGTGTGTTGACCGCGCTGACTGCTACCACCGCGGGGCTCGCCCGCTTCTTCGTCCACCGGATCTTGAACGTGGACCGGGCGAAGCTGTACGACATTCCGGTGCTCGGCCTTGCCGACGGCGTCGTACGACTCGGGGCCACCGACAACTCGCTGCTGCCCGGTACGTACGGGCTCACCTGGTGTGGCACCTCCAGTGACTCGGAAGGACACGCGATCGTCGGGCGGATCGAGGCGATCGACGACCTCCCCACCCCCCGGGCGCAGCGACGGTGGGCGCGAGGGCGCCACCATCGCAGCGTCACCCGGGAACTGGTTGAGGTTCGCCACGGCGAGTTGACGGTCGGGGTGGACACGACATGGGAGCAGTACGCCTACCTCGGCGACCCGGGTACGGGGCACGGGCTGGACTTCGTCGAGGTCGA
Source organism: Geodermatophilaceae bacterium (assembly GCA_050999295.1). GTDB lineage: Bacteria > Actinomycetota > Actinomycetes > Mycobacteriales > Geodermatophilaceae > JACCQS01. The sequence goes on from JBPCPI010000125.1 coordinate 5,249, forward strand.
TCTCCCGGGTGAACTCGGGACATTCCCTACCTGGCTGTTGCCGGGCGACGGTGGCTCGCGCTGGGTCATCGCCGTACACGGACGTGGCGGGAGCCGGGGCGAGACGATGCGCATCCTGCCGACCCTGGCAGCGCTGGGGTTGCCGACGCTGATTCCGTCCTACCGCAACGATGTCGGTGCCCCGGCCACCGCAGATCGTTATTACCATCTGGGCGAGACCGAGTGGCACGAGATCGACGCGGCCATGGCGTACGCGCTCGAGCACGGCGCGACCGAACTCGTGCTCTACGGATGGTCGATGGGTGGGGCGATCGTCCTGCAGGCCGCCGTGCGGTCCGAGCGGGCCGATTCGGTGATCGCGCTGATCCTCGACTCGCCCGTCATCGACTGGCGCGACACCTTGCGCGCCAACGCCCGGGTCAACCGGTTGCCGCGGGCGGCCGCCGAGTTAGGCCTGCAGATGGTGCAACGGCGGCTACAGCTGGATCTCGACGACTTCGACTGGGTCGCGCGAGCCGACGAACTGACCCGCCCGATGCTGATCTTCCACGGACCCGAGGATGTCTTTGTGCCGTGGGAGCGGGGTCTGGCGCTGGCGAGGGCGCGGCCGGACCTCGTCTCGATGGTCACCTACGAGGGTGCCGCGCACACGAAGTCCTGGAACGTGGACCCGGAGGGCTACAAGCGGGAGGTCCGCGACTTCCTGCTCGGCCTCGACTGACCAGACTTTCTCCGGATTAAGTCGCTTCTGCGCCGGCGCAGACCGCACATTCTCCGGAGAAAGTTCCTTTGAGCGGCCCTTCAGCGGCCCATCGTCGTGCCGGCCGAGAGCAGGTGCTCGCAGGCTTCGACGGTTCGCGCGGCCATCGAGGTCTCGGCGGCTTTCAAGTAGGAGCGGGGGTCGTACAGCTTCTTGTTGCCGACCTCGCCGTCAATCTTGAGCACGCCGGCGTAGTTGGTCATCATGTGCCCGGCGATCGGCCGGGTGAACGCGTACTGCATGTCGGTATCGACGTTCATCTTCACTACGCCATAGCTCAGTGCCTCACGGATCTCCTCCAGCGAGGACCCCGAGCCGCCGTGGAAGACCAGATTGAACGGCTTGCTGCCCTCCGGCAGTCCTTTGGCCGCGGCCACCACGTCCTGGCCGGCCTTGAGAATGTCCGGACGCAACTTGACGTTGCCGGGCTTGTAGACCCCGTGCACGTTGCCGAAGGTGGCGGCCAGGAGGTACTCGCCGCGCTCGCCCAGGCCGAGCTTGTCCGCGGTCGCGACATAGTCCTCGTCGGTCGTATAGAGCTTGTCGTTCATCTCGCCCACGACGCCGTCCTCCTCGCCGCCGACGACGCCGATCTCCAGTTCCATGATGATCTTGGCCGCCGTACAGGCATCGAGTAGTTCCTCGGCGAGGTCGAGGTTCTCCTCGAGCGGTACGGCCGACCCGTCCCACATGTGCGACTGGAACAGCGGCTCCTGGCCGTTGCCGACCCGCTCGGCCGACAGCGTGACCAGCGGGCGCATGTAACCTTCGAGCTTGTCCTTGGGGCAGTGGTCGGTGTGCAACGCAATCTGTACGGGGTACTCCGTGGCCACCACGCGGGCGAACTCGGCAAAGGCCGACGCTCCGACCACCATGTCGTTCACCCCGAGGCCGGACAGGAACTCGGCGCCACCGGTGCTCACCTGGACGATTCCGTCACTTCCGGCATCGGCGAAGCCCTTGAGCGCGGCGTTCAGCGTCTCCGACGAGGTGACGTTGACCGCCGGATAGGCGAACCCACCGTCCTTGGCCCGGCGGATCATCTCGGCGTACTTCTCAGGCGTGGCGATCGGCATGCGGCAAGTATCCCGCACCGGCCCCCACGCCGGATACGCCGACCATGATCCAGGACACCGCCTCGCCGACGCGGGCGAAGGAGGTCACAATGGGGAAATGGTGCAAGCAAGCTGGAACGGCCAGGTGATCGCCGAGAGTGACGCGACCGTCATCGTCGAGGGCAACCACTACTTCCCCCGATCATCGGTCCGCGATGACGTCCTCGTTCCGTCGGATACGACCTCCGTGTGTCCCTGGAAGGGCACCGCGTCGTATTACAGCCTCGATGTGGACGGCAAGCAGAACCCCGATGCCGCCTGGTACTACCCCGATCCGAAGGAAGCGGCAGGCAACATCACTGACCACGTCGCGTTCTGGCGCGGAGTTACCGTCTCCTGACCGTTCCGCCAGCGGCAGGGCGGCGATCGCCGTCGTCTTGCTCCTCGTGGGCTGGGTGACTCCTTTCGGTGACGCCTTTCGGAACCGCGGTCAGCGGCCGGCGGCCTTGCGGGCGGCCAGTGCCACCGCGTCGAAGACCGGCGAGAAAGGTGGCGCGTAGGAGATGTCCACCGAGGCGAACTCCGCCGCGGTCAACTGTGCCCAGATTGCGGTCGCGAGCACGTCGATCCGCTTCGCCGAGCCGGGCCCACCGACGATCTGACCGCCGAGCATCCGCTGGGTGTGCGTCTCGGTGAGCAGCTTGACCGCCAGCTTGCCGGCCTCGGGGTAGTACCCGGCCTTCACTGTCGATTCCACAACGGTCGTCTCGATGGAGTAGCCGGCCTGCTCGGCTTCCTTGGTGGACAGCCCGGTCCGGCCGATCTCGCAGTTCCCGACCTTGGTCACCGCCGTACCCAGCACGCCGTCGAATCGGGCCGGGCGGCCACCGATGTTCGTCCCCGCGACGCGACCCTGGCGATTTGCGTGGGTGCCCAGAGCGATCGCCATCGGATGACCGGTGATCCGATTGCGGGTCTGGACGCAGTCGCCGGCGGCGTACACGTGTTCCTGCATCGACGTAAGCATCGTGTCGTCGACCTCGATGCCCTTGGTGGTGCCGATCCGCAGGCCAGCGTCGGCCGCGAGGTCGGAGTTCGGCCGTACGCCGAGGCCGAGCACGACGAGATCGGCCGGATAGGAGGTCTTGTCGGTGACCACTGCCCTAGCCAGCCCACCCTCTACGTCGATGCCGCGCACCGGTTCCCCCGGCCGGACGTCGATGCCCATCTCGGTCATCGCCGCGCAGACCCGCTGCCCCATGTCCTCGTCGAGGCTGGCCATCGGCAGCGGGTCGGCGAGGACGACTGTGACCGAAAGGCCTTGGTTGACAAGGGCTTCGGCCATTTCGAGTCCGATGTACCCGCCACCGAGTACGACTGCTCGCTTGGGCTGCTCGTCCAACGCGCGCCGGATCGCATCCCCGTCCGGAATTGTCTGCACTCCGAAGACACCCTCGGCATCGAGTCCCTCGACCTTCGGGCGCAGCGGGAGTGCACCGGTGGCGATCAGGAGCCGGTCGTAGGCCAAAGTGGTCGTCTGGCCCTTCGCGTCCGACGATTCGTCGACCGAGCGCACGGTCACCGTCGCGGCCGTCAGGTCGATCCGCTCGGCGCGGGAGCCCAAGCGGATCGAGATGTCGAGATCAGCGAAAGCCGCTGGGCTGCGGGCGATCATTTCCTCGGCGTCCTTGACCTCGCCGCCTACCCAGTACGGGATGCCACAGTTGGAGTACGAGGTCCATTGACCGGCCTCCACCACCTCGATCTCCAGGTCGCTGGACTCGCGCAGCCGACGGGCCTGCGAGGCGCAGGACATGCCCGCCGCGTTGCCGCCGATGATCAGCAGCCGCTCGCTCACCTGCCCACCGCGGCGCACTCGGGGGCTGCTCCGACCGGTTCCCTCATTCGTGCACCGTACGACGGGTTCCGAACCAGCGATCGCCCAGGCTCTCGAATTGCAGTTCGCCGATCTGGTGGCGCGACGCGCCGGGGCCCACACCGGCGTGTTCCAGCATCAGGTAGGCAAGCCGAGGGGGGATGCGATCGGTAAGGTGACCCGTCGTGACCACCGCAGGTATCCTCTCCGGCCTGGCCGGGCTTCCCGCCGCGATCACCGACTTCCTCGACCCTGAGTACCTCGTCAACACCTTCGGCCTGATCGGTCTGCTGGCCATCGTCTTCGCCGAGTGCGGATTGTTGATCGGCTTCTTCCTGCCCGGGGATTCGTTGCTGTTCACCGCCGGTTTGCTCTCGGCCGCCGGGTTCGCCGGTCTGCCGCTCTGGGCGTTGTTGACCCTGACTCCGATCGCGGCGATCGCGGGCAATCTCGTCGGCTACTGGATCGGGCGGCGCGCCGGGCCAGCTGTGTTCAACCGCCCGGATTCCCGGTTCTTCAGGGCCGAGTTCGTCGAGCGATCCCACGCCTTCTTCGAGAAGTACGGCGCCCGGACGATCGTGTACGCCCGCTTCGTTCCCATCGTGCGGACCTTCGCGACGGTGATGGCCGGCGCCTCCCGGATGAACTACCGGGTGTACGTCATCTACTCGATCATCGGCGGCCTGCTGTGGGGCGTGGGGGTGATCCTGCTCGGGTACTGGCTGGGCCAGATCCAGTTCGTCCGGGACAACGTGGAATACATCATCATCGGAATCATCGCGGTATCCCTGCTTCCGGTCGGCTTCGAACTGGTCCGCTCCCGCCGCACCAAGCCCACCAGCTGATCATGATCATGAGCACCCTGAGTGCAGCCTGACTTCGGCTGCGATGATCGTGAGCGCGCTGGATGCAGTCTGACTCGTCCTCTTGCGCCCACGATCTTGGGATCTCAAGCCATCGCGAGATTCAGGTCGGCCAGGGAGAACAGCGCGCGGTACGGCAGACCGGTGGCGGCCAGAGCCGGGCCGGCGCCGCGATCGATGATCAGGGCGATGCCGACGACCTCGGCTCGCACGTCGCGCAGCGCCTCGACCGCGGCCAGTACGCTCCCGCCGGTGGTCGAGGTGTCCTCGACCGCCAGGACCGAACGGCCCTGCACACCCGGGCCTTCGACGCGCCGCTGTAGGCCGTGCGCCTTGCCCTCCTTGCGGACGACACAGGCGTCGAGTCGGTCGCCGGCGGCAGCCGCGGCGTGCAGCATTGCCGTCGCGATCGGATCCGCTCCCAGAGTCAGGCCGCCCACCACGTCGTACGCCCAATCCGCGGTGAGTTCGCGCATGAGCCGGCCGACCAGTGGGGCGGCCTCGTGGTGCAGGGTGATCCGGCGCAGGTCGACGTACCAATCGGCTTCCTGCCCGCTGGAGAGGGTGACCTTTCCGCGTACGATGGCGAGTTCGGTGATCAACTCGGCCAGCCGGCCGCGGGCGCGCGAGGAGTCGCTCATCGGTTGGCTGCTCACGGGAAGCCACCCTAGGTCTGTGTCCGCGGCTAGCCTGCACGCCATGCCTGATGCCGAGCTGCACCGCATCCCTGCCGAGGTTTACCTCGCCCACCTCGACCGGGAGTCCCGCCGTTTCGTCGATGTCCTTTCCGGGGTCGACCCGGCCGTTCGAGTCCCGACCTGCATGGACTGGTCGGCGGCCGACCTGGTCTGGCATCTCACCGAGGTGCAGTGGTTCTGGGGCTCGATCGCCGGCGAGCGGGTCACCGACGAGGATGCGATCGACGGCTTGGAAGAGGACAAGCCGCCGCGGCCGGAGGACTACCAGGAGCTGCTCGAGCTGTGCCTAGCTTGTCGGGAACGATTGTCGGCGGCCGTCGCCGAGGGTCCGGATGACACCCCGCTGTGGTCCTGGGCAGCCGAGCAGACCCTGCGGTTCACCAGAAGGCGGCAGGCCCAGGAGGCGCTCATCCATCGGGTTGATGCCGAGCTGACGGCCGGCGTATCTGTCCTGCCTCTCGACGCCGAGTTGGCCGCCGACGGGATCGGCGAGGTGCTGACAGTCATGTGGGGCGACGTGCCGGACTGGGCGAGCTTCGCGACCACGGGAAAGGTGCTGGCCCTGGAGGCCACCGACACCGGGGACAGGTGGATGGTTGAGCTGGGACGGATGGTCGGGACGTCGCCGCGCAGCGGCCGAAGCTACGACGAGCCGGCTACGACACTGCTGGAGTCCGGCTCGAGTTCGGCCGACGCGCGGGTCCGGGGCAGGGCTGCTGACCTCGACCTCTGGCTGTGGAACCGCCGCAACACCGGGGTCGAACGCTCCGGCGATCAGGCCGCCCTGGACGATCTCGCCGTCCTGATCGCGGCCGGCGTGCAATAGCGAGGCACGCAGACAGCAGCGCGGGCGCCCCGGTTGACCGGAGCGCCCGCGCTGTGTTTGGGGAAGAGCGGCCAGGCGAAGCCCTAGGACGACGCTGGCTGGCGTAAGACAGTGCTTACGCGGTGGGCATCATGACCTGGTCGATGATGTACACGGTGGCGTTGGCGGTCTGCACGTTGCCGCAGACCACGCTCGCCGTGGGGGTGCCACCGACGTTGGTGGTGAACATCTCGCCATCACCCTCGATGGTGAGTTCGGCACCGTTCAGCGTCGGGAACGTACCGGCCAGGTCCTCAGGAGCAATGCGCTCGCCGATGACGTGGTAGGTCAGGATCGCCGTGAGCTGATCGACGTTCTCGGGGAGTAGCAGGTTCTCGAGAGCGGCCGGGTCAATCGCCGCGAACGCGTCGTTGGACGGCGCGAAGACGGTCAGGTTGTCCGTGGTGTTCAGGGTGTCAACCAGGTTCGCGGCAGTGGCAGCGGTCACCAGGGTGGACAGCAGCGGGTTGTTGCTGGCAGCAGTTGCGACCGGGTCATCGGCCATACCTTCGACGCTGCCTTCGCCCGAGGTCGGTACGTCGGCGCAGGCTGCGCCGAACGGAGCGTCGTCGGCCGGTGCTTCCTCGGTGGTGGCTTCCTCGGTGGTGGCTTCCTCGGTCGCGGCGTCGCCGGCGGAGGAGTCGGTGCTGGGCTCGTCGGAGCCACAGGCGCTCAGTGCCAGTGTCAGGCCCATGACCGATGCAAGCAGGATGCTGCGAGTCGTTCGCTTGTTCACTTTGGTGCTCCCTTCGCCAGTTCATGTCCGGCGGGTCGGTGGGGTGTTCCTGCACAGAGCGTTCGGCGCGGCTGGGAAAACCGGTTCATCACGATGAGGTTACGTTGCTCCCTGGTCTGCGGCGCGTGGCTGAATCTCTTTGCGCTGCAAGATAAACCCGGGCACCAACGCGAACATACCCGCCGGTGCGGGGGATCATGACGCGGGCAGTGCGGGAAAAGTGGTGCGGCCCAGGCCGAGTCAGTCAGGTGGAGTCTCAGGCGTCGTCACTCACGCTGGCGACGATGTTGTGCCAGCCGGTGGCCCCGTTCGGGAACGGCGGAACCCGCTCTTCGGGCTGAGTCTCACCGTTCCCATCGGTGGCCCGTACCACGATCGTGTGCGAGCCCGCAGCGAAGTCCACAGAATAGGTCCACTGCCGCCAGATGTCCTTGCTCACCTCGGGCGAGAGTTCGGCCTCGGCCCAATCGGCGCTGTCGACCTTGACCTCGACCTTGGTGATGCCACGCGTCTGCGCCCAAGCGATCCCGGCGATCATCCGTGGGCCGGACTTGACCGGGCGCAGTCCCTGCGGGGTGTCGATCCGGGAGAAAACCTTGATCGGCGCCTCCCGGTCCCAGTCCCACTCGACCCAATAGGCGTCGAAGGCATCGAAGGTCGTTGCCTCGATCTCGATGATCCACTTGCACGCGCTGACGTACCCGTACTGGCCGGGGATGAGCATCCGCGCGGGGAAGCCGTGGTCGACGACGAGTGGTTCGCCGTTCATGCCGATCGCGATCATCGCGTCTTCGGTGTTCATCGCCGCATCGGTTGCCGTTCCGATCGTCATCCCGTCCACTGAGCGGGAGACGAGTTGATCGGCGCCGCTCTTGATGCCGGCCTCGTCGAGCAGGTTCTTCAGCGGCACCCCGATCCACCGCGCCGTGCTGGCCAGCTTGTCGCCGACCTGGTTGGACACGCAGGACAGGGTGATGTCGCGCTCGATCAGGTCGTCGCGGTTCATCAGATCCTCGAAGGTGAACTCGACCTCCTGATCGACTCTTCCGAAGATCCGCAGTGACCAATCTGAGGGTGACACCTGCGGCACGGTGATCGCGGTGTCCACGCGGTAGAAGTCGTTGTTGTCCGTGAACAGCGGGGTCAACCCGTCGACCGTCTCGGCCAGATCAGCCCCTGCCGGCAGTGCCGGCGCCGGGCTAGAGGGCGTCGGCAGTGAGATGGCGTCACGTGCCCCAGAGACAGCAAACCGCCGTTGCAGCAGCTTGCCCGCCCCACCGGCCACGACCGCGGCGCCCGCGGTAAGTCCGCCAGCCACGAAGAATCCACGTCGGTTGAGCGAGGAGGTGCTGCGGTCGACGCCGGCCAGACGCTCCCGGAGCTTCGCGACGAGGGTCTCGTCTACGTGCTCACGCTTGACATCGGCCGCGGACGCCCGGTCCGCAGCAGCCTGCTGCGCCTTGTCAGTCGCGATCGGCTTGTCCGATGCGCCTACGTCCGAAGGAGTGTTCGCAATAGCGCTCGACTGGCCGGACGTAGTGACAGCGGTACGGCGGGCGAGCGCGGTGATCATGTAGACCAGGGCGACTGCTCCGGTGAGCGCGCCCAGGATCGAGGGCACTGTGTCCAAGAAGGTTCCGGTCGGCCGGGTGATCGCGGCCGCTGCGCCAAGCAGCCCGAAGAGCAGGACACCGGCGGCGGCCAGCTTGAGTCGGGTCCAAGCCAACACCCCGAGCACCATGGAGAAGGCAGCCAGCAGGACCAGGGTGCCCACGACGAGGGCGATCTTGTCGCTCTCCCCGAAAGTGGTGATTGCGAAGTCCTTGAGCGGTCGCGGTGTGGCGTCGATGACGGCACCGCCAATCGCGATCACCGGTGAGCTGTTCGGACCGACGAGCCCCGCGAGCAGCTCCCCGATGCCCAGGGCAAGTCCGGCCGAGATCAGGCCCGCCAGGGCGCTCAGACCCCGCCGTACCCAATGATTGGCTTCGGTACGGGTGCTGGATTTCGTCTCGGTGCTCATATCTTCTCCGCGGAGAAAATTGCGTTGTCGGTGCTCACATGGGGTCTTCGCACGCGGGGGCATCGCGGTTCAGGCCGGAGCCAGCGCGCAGGCCTAGGTCCCCGCCGTCACTCGGGCACTGGCCCACCGCAACAGCCCCCGCGGGAGCAGCCGCGAACCGATCACCGAAACCTTGTACTGGACCCCAGGAATGCTGATGACCGCTCCGCGGCGGTGATCCCGCAGGCCGGCCGAGACCACGTCCCCGGCCTCCAGCCACAGGCGTTCCGGAACCCCTTCGCGCGAGACCCCGACCCGGTCATGGAATTCGGTGCGGGTGAATCCGGGGCACAGTGCGGTCAGCTGGACGCCCTTGTCCTTCACCAGCATCGACAGGGATTCGGTGAAGGAAGTCACCCACGCCTTGCTCGCCGCATACGTTGCACCGGTGGCGGTCGGCACCGAGCCCGCAACGGAGGACACGTTGACGATGCCGCCGCTGCCGCGCTCGACCATGACCGGCAGGACGGCATGGGTCAGCCGCATCACCGCCCGTACGTTGACGGCCAGCATCCCGTCCTCGGCGGAGATGTCGGAGTCCAGGAAATCGGCCGGCAGCCCGAATCCGGCGTTATTGACCAGCAGATCGATCGGAGCGTCGATATCGGCGACCCGGGTCTCCACCCGGCCAAGGCCTTCGTCGGTCGACAGATCCGCGGCGATGGTCTGCACAGCGATGCCGTACCGCTGCTGCAACTCGGCGGCCTGCTCGGCGAGCCGGGACTCGGTACGGGCGACCGTGACAAGGTCGCTGCCTTCGCGGGCGAGTTGAGCGACGAAGGCAGCACCGATGCCGGCCGTGGCGCCGGTGACCAGAGCTGTGGAGCGGCCGGGCGGAGCCGGGACGCCACCTTGGCGGGGGTCAATCACTGAGCGGCCGGGCGGAGCCGGGACGCCACCTTGGCTGGGGTCAATCGCTGAGCGGCCAGGCGAAGCCGGGACGCCACCTTGGCTGGGGTAGGGAGGCATAACTTCGAGGCTAGCGCCGGGGTCGCGCTGCTCGCTGGCGCACTCAGGTGGTAGGCGCGGGACGGAACCAATCCACTGTCTGCCTGCGGAAGAGCATTACCAGGATCGCGGTTGTGAGCACGATCATGAGCAGTGTGTAGTTCAGCAGGCCACCGACACTGATCGCGTTGAGTAGCCCGAGGGACAGCTGGATTGCCGCGCTGCTGATGCCCAGCAGCCGGCCGATCTTGTTTCGGCGAGCGAGCAGGACCACCGCTACTGCGCAGGCGACTCCGACCACAGCGCCGGCGATGAACAGTGTTCTCAGCTGGGTACTTGCCGCATCCCGGTCGAAGCTCACCTCCCGATCACGAGCCGCATCGGCGAATTCGTCCAGGATCCCGGTCAGCCCGACGAAGCCCAGCACCGCGTTGACCAGCAGCAGCGCAGCGAGGAACCCGAGCAGGATCGCGGCGACTTTGACCGGTGTGGGCATCCGGTCGACGGGGACCGGATCGGAGCCCTTCGAGGTGGCAGGCATGACGGCAGCTTGCCAGGACGAGCGGGGCACCGGGCATTCCCCTACGGTGGGCGCATGACCTCGCCTCCGCCCTACGATCCGTACGGCGCGCAGAGCCCGTACGGTTCTCCACCGCCTCCAGGACAGCTTCAGGGGTACGGCCGACCTGCGGCACGTAACGGGCTGGCCATCACGTCGATGGTGCTCGGCATCCTCGCGCTGGCCACCAGCTGGCTGTCCCTACCTGGCGTCATCCTGGGAATCGTGGCGATCATCTTCGGTGGCATCGCCCTGGCACGGGCCCGCTCGGACCGGGTGAGCAACAAGGGGATGGCCATCGCGGGTTTGGTCACCGGCATTCTCGGCCTCGCGATCGGCACCGTGTTGCTCGTTCGCGGATTCCAGATCGCCTCCGAGTGCACGGACCAGTACGGGGCGGACATCACCGAGCAGGAGCTGAGCACCTGCATCGAGGACAAGGTCGGCGGCTAGCCGTCGGGCCGGCAGCTAGGACGTCACGGTTCCGACGACCCCGCTGATATTTAACAGCGCGTGCACGACGATGCCGGGATAGACGCTGCGCGTGCGGCCGCGCAGATAGGCCAGCCCGGCACCGAAGGCGAAGATGATGGGTAGGTTCGACAGCGGCCCGTGCGTGAGGGTGAAGGCCAGCGCGGTGAGTGTGACCGCCCATCCCTGGCCGTACGGCTCCAGCAGCGTGAAGCCGATCCCACGGAAGGTCAGCTCCTCGACCACGGGTGCCACGACGACGACGACGACGACCGAGTTGAGGACGAACGGGACGACGCGCTCTGGGTCCCAACCGACTCCGATGCCCTGCTCCGCGGACGCATCGAGAAAGGGGAAAAGCACGATCATGACGAAGGGGAGCAGGAGCACTGCCACCCCGATCACGGCGGCCCTCGCATACGACACCGGGCGGTTCAACGCCAACATCGCGCGGAGACCGTCGGATCGGGCGATGAGGACGACGACAGCCAGCGTGAGCGCAGACGAGACCGTGCCGACCAGCACAGTCCAGTAGCTGTAGCGAAAGTCCTCGGGGAGGTCGTAGCTGAACCGGAGCGCGAAAGCCAGCAGAATCGTCACACCCACCAGCGCGACCCAGGCGAGCAGTCGCCCGTCGCTGCGAGCACCCTTGCGCTTCGATGTCATCCCAGGCGCCCGGTTCAACGAGCCGGCTTGGCGAAACGCTCAGGCGCGGCCCGGCCAGCCGTACGTGCGGGCCTGGCCTTGGTAGCGGTACCAGTCGTTGGACGGTTTGACGGCCAGTAGCACGATCGTGGCCAGGACGAGCAGCAGACTGATCACGTTGATGACGACGATGCTGCCGACCGGTGCCCCGAAGGCGAACAAGGCACTGATGATCGACAGGCCACAGAGCACCCAGATGACGATCCGAGCCCAGTTGTGACCCTTCCACGCGAACCAGGTGAACAGCCCCCAGAGGGCCGCGAAGACCAGGCCGATGACCGCTCCGGCCGTGTACGCACTGCCGACGACGTCGGAACTGACCCCCGACGATGGGTCGAGGCCGGCATCGCGGAGTGCCTGATCGATGTAGGCGTCCTGGTTGGCGAGGACCAGGATCGCGGCGACCAAACCGAACGCTAAGTTGGCTACCAACGCGGCGATGGCATAGGTCACAGTGGTAGGACGGGACACCGGCTGTTGCGGCGGTTGGGCGCCCCAACCAGCCGGTTGCGGAGGCATTCCGCCACCGCCGTAGCCGTACCCGCTCGGGGGGGCCGGCGCGTTCTGATACCCGGGGTACTGACCTCCTGGGTACTGACCTGCGGGCTGCTGGCCTCCCGGGTACGGGTACCCGGGGTTCTGGTACCCGGGGTTCTGGTCGCCGGGGTTCTGGCTTCCCGGATCGTGCTGCTGCGGATACGGCGGCTGGCTCATACCGTCATCCTGCCGCAGACCACCGGAACGTCAGCGGCTGGCGGTGACCGTGAGTCGGTCCTCAGCCTGAGCGACATCCACGAGCACCGTGTCCCCGTCCCGGATCTCGCCGGCCAGCAGCGCCCGGGCCAGAGAGTCACCAATTGCGGACTGGACCAAGCGGCGAAGGGGGCGCGCACCGTAGATCGGGTCGAAGCCACCCAATGTCAGCCATTCCCTTGCCGCCGGGGTCACCTCCAAGACCAGCCGGCGAGCCGACAGCCGGCGGGCCAATTGGTCGACCTGGATGTCGACGATGTGGGCCAACTCCTCGGCCCCGAGGGAGTTGAACATGACGATGTCGTCGAGCCGGTTGAGGAACTCCGGCTTGAAGTGCCGGCGTACGACTTCCAGCACCGCATCTCGCCGTTGCTGCTCAGGGACACCCTGATCGGCGATCAGCGCGGAGCCGAGATTGGAGGTGAGGATGAGCAAGGTATTACGGAAGTCCACCGTTCGACCCTGGCCATCTGTCAGCCGGCCGTCGTCGAGGAGCTGCAGCAGCACGTCGAAGACATCCTGGTGGGCCTTCTCCACTTCGTCCAGCAGCACAACGGTGTACGGCCTGCGCCGTACCGCCTCGGTGAGTTGCCCACCGGCCTCGTACCCGACGTAGCCAGGTGGGGCCCCCACCAATCGAGCGACCGTGTGCTTCTCGCCGTACTCGCTCATGTCGATGCGCACCATCGCCCGCTCATCGTCGAACAGGAACTCCGCCAATGCCTTTGCCAGCTCGGTCTTACCGACACCGGTCGGCCCGAGGAACAGGAACGAGCCCGTCGGACGGTTGGGATCCGCAACCCCGGCCCGAGCCCGACGTACGGCATCCGAGACTGCCTGCACGGCAGCGTCCTGCCCGACCACCCTGGTGGCCAGCACCTGCTCCATCCGAAGCAGTTTCGCCGTCTCCCCCTCCATGAGCCGTCCCGCCGGGATACCGGTCCAGGAGGCGACGACGTCGGCGATGTCGTGTTCGGATACCTCTTCAGTGAGCATCGAGGGTCCACTGTGGACGGCCGCCTCCGCGTCGGCCAGCTGGCGTTCCAGCTGCGGGATCCGGCTGTACCTGAGTTCAGCGACCCGGGCGAGATCGCCTTCACGTTCGGCACGGTCGGACTCGAGGCGGACCGCTTCCAGTTCCTCCTTGGCGATCCGGATCCGGTCGATGGCCGACTTGTCCTGCTGCCAGCGCGCGGTCAGTTCGGCCAGCCTCTGGCGTCGGTCGGCGAGATCTTCGCGAAGGGCGACCAGCCGTTCGAGCGAGGACGGATCGTCCTCCTTGGACAACGCCATCTCTTCGATCTCGAGCCGGCGTACGACCCGCTCCACCTCGTCGACCTCGACCGGGCGGGAGTCGATCTCCATCCGGAGTCGGCTGGCGGCCTCGTCGATCAGGTCGATCGCCTTGTCCGGCAGGAACCGCGCGGTGACGTACCGGTCGGACAGCGTCGCGGCCGCAACGATCGCGGCGTCGGTGATCCGTACGCCGTGATGCACCTCGTAGCGCTCCTTGAGCCCGCGCAGGATGCCGATGGTGTCCTCGACGGAGGGTTCACCCACCAGCACGGGCTGGAACCGGCGCTCCAGCGCAGCGGCCTTCTCGATGTGCTCGCGGTACTCGTCCAGCGTCGTCGCCCCGACCATCCGCAGTTCGCCGCGGGCGAGCATGGGCTTGATCATGTTGCCGGCGTCCATGGCCGAGTCACCGGTCGCGCCGGCGCCAACGATCGTGTGCAACTCGTCGATGAAGGTGATGATCTCGCCGTCGGAGTCGGTGATCTCGGACAGGACCGCCTTGAGCCGCTCCTCGAACTCACCCCGGTACTTGGCGCCGGCAACCATGGCCGACAGGTCGAGCGACATCAGCCGCTTTCCCTTGAGGCTCTCGGGTACGTCGCCGGCGATGATCCGCTGGG
>JBPCPI010000143.1:0-5109 GCA_050999295.1 Geodermatophilaceae bacterium
AGTCGATGCGGCTGGTGAGCCTCGTGCTGGGCGGGTTCCTGGCGGAGGCCTTCGGGATCCGCGCGGTGTTCTACGCCGGCGGCACACTGCTCATCGTCGCCGCATTGAGTGGATTGTCGGCCCGAGAGCCGCTCCGACACCGATGAGAAGGGCCGATGAGAAGGGCCGGCGTTCCCGGGCCGCTCCGCCACTAGGTGACTAGGATACCTAGTGGTCTGTAACTGACGTGGTGTCAGTGTTGCGATTCTTGGGGTGGGTGGCTCTGGCGAGGATGGTGTCGGCGTCTTTGGTCCAGATGAAGTCTCCGCAGCGTACGTTCCAGTCGTCGATGTAGGTCTCGGTCGCGGCGATGAGGTCTTTGACGCTGGTGAAGGTCCCGCGGCGGATGGCCTGTCGGGTGATGATGGAGAAGAACGTCTCGACGAGGTTCAGCCACGACCCTGAGGTCGGGGTGAAGTGCATGGTGATGCGGGGGTTCTTGGCAGCCGCCGGGCCGCAAGATTTGCGGCGAGACGTTCGCGGGATCGCTCAATGCAAACAGTGCCCGCCCGGCCGTTGAAAGGATTTTCGATGATCATCATCGCGGGTCATGTGCTGGTCGACGAGGCCGATCGCGACTGGTACGTCGAGGCTCACCGCGACCTAGTGAAGCCCCCCCGGCGCCTTCGACGGGTGCATCGACCTTGCGATCACGGCGGACACGCTCGATCCACGGCGGATCAACAACTTCGAAGCTTGGCGCGACTCTGAAGTGTTGGACTCCTGGCGCGGCCAGGCTGACCCGCCGGACACTGGCATCAAGCCAAGCAGCGTGGAGATGCAGCGGTGCGACGCCACTGACGGAGGTCCTCTCATCTGATCGTCAGAAGTGAGGCGTCGACTCTGCCCTGGTGCCGATGATCGAACCTGTACGGACTCGCCCAGCGCCGCGCCGCACGTCCGCCGATGACCTGGCTGATCATTCGGGCACGATGGCGGCTGCGGTGGGCCGCGCTCGGAACCCTTATCGCTGTCGGGGTGAATCAGCCCATCGTCCACACCGCCGCCGAGAAGCGTCCTTACCCAAGCATCCCGCACATGCTGCCGCTGGTGGACCGCTCGGCCGACTACGGATTCCCCTCCGACCACGCGGTCATGGCCGGCGCGGTCGCGATCGCAGCAGCGGTCCTTGACTGGCATTTGCGACCGCGACGCAGTGTGCCACCCTCTCCAGCGATCGAGTTCGTCGGCCGTGCCACGTTGATTCGTCTCCACAGGGTCCTCGTCTGCACGGATGTGGATCCGTAGGTAGGTGCGACGCAGGTGTTGCCTGTTGTCCGCTCCGGACGACAGGCTTATCCCTTGGTGGGCGATGGCGGTGGGGCTACGGGATGAAGTCGGCCCGCCTACCGGGTTTCCGACTTGTGACTCTTGCAGGCACCCGCTCATCAGGGCGACGAGGCAGATCCGCGACCGGGAAGGGCCGAACCGCGCGCCTCTTCCGATCAGCACGGCTGCCCCTGGCGGCAGTGGGACGTGCCGTTCGGCGACTCGACGCTGCCACCTCGATGGTTGACGCGGAAGCGCGGGTGGCGCTGGATCGTCGCTGGGCTGGGTTGCCCGAGTGGGCTCGGGTGCCTGAGCAGGTCATCTGGAAGGCGTTCATGGTTGCGAGGGCACGCGCGGCGTGTTCCCTCGCTGCAAGTCCACCTGCAGTGCCTGCTACCACTCGAGCGATGCGAACCACTTACGCGTCGATGGCGGTCACACCAAGGCGATGGTCGAGCAGCAGATGGCGCTGCTGCGCTCGACTCGCGGTGCCCACGCGCATGCTCAGTTGATCGGCGGTGAAGTCAGCCTGCTCGACGCTGACGACCACGCCGCGGCGCTGCAGGTGATGGAACGCTTCGGGCGGGTACCGATGAGTTTCACGCATGGCGACTTCGATTACGACTACCTCGAACGCATTGTCCTTGACGCGCAGCGTCGCCCGCGGCTGGCCAAGATTTCCTTCGCAGCGCACTTCGACATCACCATGCGCGGACGCCGGTGCGTCCCACGGCCGCTCACCGAGCGGACCTCGATCAGGCCCGCCACGATTTCTGCGCGATGTTCCACCGTTTGCGATCTGAGCACGGCGTGGCCTCGTTCCTCGCGCACAACATGACCGTTACCCCCGACAACCTCGACCAAATCCCGGACACCGTCTGGGCGTGTCGATCGGCCGGGTTCTCCATGCTGTCTTTCCAGCCCGCGGCATACATGGGTGACAGTCGACGCTGGCGTGAGGACTATCGGTCCTTCAGCTCGGACGAGGTGTGGGCTCAGGTCGAGGCCGGGATCGGTGCACGGTTGCCGTGGCGCGTCATGCGGTACGGTGACGACCGCTGCAATCACACTGCGATCGGAGTCTGCTTTGGTCAACGATGGGTTCCGCTGCTCGATGACGCCGAGCCCGCGGACTCGCAGGTCCGCGATCTGTACTACCAGCTCCTCGAGGGCGCCAACATCTGAGCGACGCCGCCGGCGTTGTTTGCCGCCAAGCTGGGCCGGCTGCTGATCCGCCGCCCGGGCCTGGCCGCCGTGGGCGTCAGATGGGTGGGGCGGCTGGTTCGGCGCGCCGGGGGCCTGAGCCGCGTGATCGGCTGCGCCCGTCGCCGCGAGATCCGGCCGCTGACCTTCGCGATGCACAACTTCATCGACGCCGACGCGGTCGGTCCGGCCTGGGAGCTGATGCGCCGCGGTGAGGCCAGCGAGGACACACCCGGGTCCGGGCGGCGCAGGAGCGCCTCGAGGCCTGCGTCTATCACCTGGCACATCCCGAAACCGGTGAACTCATTCCCGCCTGCGTGCAACATTCGGTCCTCGATCCGGAGGAGAACAAGACACTGCGGAACCTGCTACCGGTGATCCAGCCGTGACTACAGGCAAGAACATTTCGCGCGGCCGGATACCCGCATCATGGCCGGGCGTTTCTCCCGGCCACGTGGCGATTCTCGGCGCCGGACCCA
This sequence comes from Geodermatophilaceae bacterium, assembly GCA_050999295.1. Taxonomy (GTDB): domain Bacteria; phylum Actinomycetota; class Actinomycetes; order Mycobacteriales; family Geodermatophilaceae; genus JACCQS01. The sequence goes on from JBPCPI010000143.1 coordinate 2,991, forward strand.
TCGGTTTGGACGCGGCGCTGGCCTGCTCCGACGCGGGGTGGAGCCACACCATCTACGAAGCCGGCGATCGGGCGGGCGCACATGTCCGTGCCTGGCAGAACGCCTCGATGTTCACCCCGTGGAGCCTGAATGTCTCCCCGCGTATGCGCCGGCATCTCGAGGACGCCGGCCAGTTCGTTCCCGACGGGGAGACTGCGCCGTCCGGGGCGGAGCTGATCGCCGACCTCATCGAACCGCTGGGCGCGCTGCCGGAGATCCGCAGTCGGCTCACTCTCCAGGCGCGCGTCGTCGCGGTAGCACGAGCGGGCCTGCTGAAGCACGAAGAAATCGGTGCTGCGACCCGAGCGTCTCGACCCTTTCGCCTGATGATTGACACCGCCGACGGCGAAGCAGCCGGCTCCGCTGACCTGGTGCTCGACTGCACCGGCACCTACAGCGTTGCCAACACGCTCGGCGACGGAGGAATCCCCGCCCTCGGCGAACGCTGCACGACCATCGCGCGCACCCTGCCTGACACCAGCGACCCACGTCGCTGGAAGGGCGTCGTCGTGCTCGTCGGCGCCGGCAAGTCAGCCCAGACCGCCGCCCGGGATCTCAGCGCCCTGCCCGACACCCGTGTCGAGTGGATCGTCCGCGCCGAACATCCGGATTGGGGGCGGGTCGAGAATGACTCCCTCCCCGGTCGGCAACGTCTCGTGGACACCTCGCACGCGCTGGCTCGCGGCGACAACGACCGCGTGACCGTGCGCACCGCGACCCACGTCGCATCGCTTGAGCAACAGGACGGCCAGGTCCGTGTCGGGATAGCGACCACGACAGGTCCGATCAAGTACCTCCAAGCCGACCATGTCATCGGACTCACCGGCTACACCGGCGATGCATCGCTGTACCGGCAGCTTCAAGTGCACGAGTGCTACGCCACTGCGGCGCCCATCGCGCTGTCAGCGGTCCTGCTGGGCGCGGAATCAGGTGACTGCCTGGCCCAGCCGGCCGTCGGCTTCGACGTTCTGCGTAGCCCGGAACCGAATTTCTACATCCTCGGCTCGAAGTCCTACGGCCGGCTGAACACGTTCCTCCTCCGGTCGGGGTACGAGCAGGTCTCCGACCTGGTCACTGCGTACACGTGACGCAGCTCGCAACACCGCCTCGAACTTGCCCGAGCAGGCGGCGTGACAGACCCGGTCATCCTCGTCGCGCCCTGAGTGTTCGGTGACTTCGGGTCGGTCATCGCATCGGCTGCTACCCGCCGATTCCGGCCGGCGTCGAGGCAGCCAGGTCACGCGATGACTGAGACCCGCAGCTTCGTCTGGTCGACGACGATGCGGCGAATCGATCGAGTAGCGCGGCGGGATTTGGTCGGCGCGTCTCAGCGGGCTTCCGTTGACGAGGCACCCCTGTGGTGGCCATTCGAGACAAGGAGAATTGTGCGAGTCCCGCTTCCCCTCCGTGTCACCGCTCTGCTGGCCGCGGCGGCCTTGTCGGTCACGGCGTGTTCGACAACCCAGAACGCGCACGAGTCTGCCGACACCACACCGTCGAGTTCCCACGTGTCGGGCGCTGCCGGGCAACCAGGCTGGCACTGTTGCATTGAGCGATCCCGCGAACGTCTCGCCGCAAATCTTGCGGCCCCAGCGGCACTCAACCTCGCACAGGGTGTCCCTTTGTACCGACTCCACGGCCTAATGGCGCCGTTCGAGACTGGTCGCGAGGCAGACGGCAGGAAGATTTGCTGTGCCGTCCAGCCGCGATGGCTCAACGCAACAGTGCCCCCTGGAGTCCGTGCGAGCTCCCGTGCGGGCAACCCTGGGGCCGGCGAGGAGGCGCCAGCGTAAAACGGCAGGCACACTGGACCGGTGACCAAGCGGAGAAGCCTCGTGGCGACCCTCACCCTTTTGCTGACCTTGGCCGGCTGCGGTGGAGGCAGCAACGAGGACGAGAGCTTGGGCGCCGCCGAGCCGGCCCAGGCACCGGAGACCACGGTCGCGCCGGTCGGAGACGCCGTCGAGGTGGGGTCCTCGCCGCAAGGCATCGTCTACGACGCGAAGACGAAGCTGCTGGCGGTCGCGGTGCATGATCCCTACCGGCTCTTGCTGCTCGACCCGACGACGCTCGAGGTGCG